>JBMOLJ010000016.1:0-20331 GCA_049324235.1 Bacillota bacterium | reverse complement strand
GATGGCGTATACAATCACGATAAATGCATAATGTATGATATTAAAGATGACAAACTACAACCCATGTTTGAAAAAATAAGAATCCACGGGCATGCTGAAACCATTTTTGGTAGGGATGTTTTATTGGTATACGATAAATATAATTCAGAGGGACTTCGATGCTGGCGGGTCGGTGAGGATGGAACTATACTTGGAACCACTCCGCTTCCTACATCAAGTATAAAAATTACCGCTGTGCTGGACGAAGGAGACCTGATCTGTTGTACGGGGTACTATCATGGTGATAACGAGCCCAAGGTCCTGCGGTTGGATTCTGAGGGTAACGTGATTTGGAGCGTTCCGGTCAATGGATACGGGTTCTGGATTACTCCAGTTGTACATAACGGATTCATATTCCTTCATACAAGATGTGATGAGACAGAAGATGATGGTGCATTATTCAAATTGGACTTATGCGGTAAAATTGTAGCCAGAAAACCGCTACCCGGAATAAAAAACCACTCTGAATTTATATTCATTGACGGCTTAATATATTATCTGGGGGATTACTATGGTCAGAAAAGCATTCAGGAAGTATTTATCAAAATGGATGAGTCCCTCGAATGTATCGAAAGTATAACGCTTCCCAAGGAAATTTCAATTTATAGTAAGGCTGTTTTAGACCGCAAGGCTAAGGTGGCCTATTACAACGCGCTGGACAACATCATTGTGGCTATCGATATGAAATCGATGGAATATAGAGCAGAAAAGCTTGATTCTCAAATCTCTTTGCATGCCGCTGATGGAAATGGATTTATCTACGGTTCAACGATCGGCTCTACTGTTTATGTTCTGGATACAGAAATGAAGATACAATCAAAACATCGCTTGAAGGGTGATGTATATGATGTTTGTCAGACCTCAAAAGGTATGTTCGCAGTTACAGGCTCAAGATGGAGCGGCTGGGGAGCTCCTGAAAACTGTTTGGTTCGCGTATACCGGATAGAGCACATATAATTAATCATATTTGTCGTATCATTGTGATGGACTCAAACAAATCTTATAATTAGCGATTTGACACCGAACGACCTTCGGTGTTTTTTATACCCATTTTTACATGTGAAAGGGACGTCGTTATGAAGGATGAACATGAAATAAATGCCGGATACCGCATCCGGGAGCGCATGGAAATCGGTGATCTTGTGATCGTGCTGGGCGAGCATGAAATCGAACCCAATATGTTTGTGACATGGCAATGCAAAAGGAATACGAGCGGTCCACCAAGCTATTACTGGGGCCATTATTTCACTTCATATCTTGATGCCGTGGTGGATTATACCGACCGCATCAAAGAGGTAGCGCAGTCCATTTTGGAATTCAGGCAACGGAATTACTTGGAGAATACAACACTTAATGCATTCTCCTGTATTCCTGATACCGATAAACAGGATTACGCCGGACAGGTCGTCGTACTTCGCGGGGATGTACTACCTCCCGAATGCCGCACAGCGGACTACCAGATTTGCAGGGTTACCGCCAACAACGCAAATGAAAGCGTGCGCTGCAAGAACCTGTATACAGGCAAAGAAGAAAGCCACCACAGAGATGACATTTTGGGGGTGATTAAGCCGGAATGTTTGCCCGATTGGGCAAAGCGGCGCTTGGCATACATTGAGAAAACGCGGAATGAACCGGAACGGTAGGGAGTAATAGAATGGCAAGAACAGTATCCGGAATGCTAGAGCTGGCGACCGGAACCGCGAGAAACGTAACCCGTTCACAATCCGCGTGGACGGCTTTTTTACGTGATTCCGCCACATTATACAAATACAGCTTCGCAAATGTCCTGCTTATCCATGCGCAGCATCCAGGTGCAACCGCCTGTGCGGGCATGGAGTTGTGGAACACCCGCATGAACAGATGGGTGACCAGAGGCGCAAAGGCCATCTTTTTATTGGACGATAGCGAGGACACTTTGGCTTTGCGCAAAGTGTTTGACGTATCGGACACAAACGGTCCTTCTGAGACGAGGCCTGTGCCGTGGGTGATACAACCAGCCGAGGAATCGCAGGTTATAGAGGAACTCATCAACCATTTCGGAGAAACGGGCGTAGACGGCGGTTTGCCCATTCAGCTTCGCGCTATTGTAAATAACGTCGTGCAGGATAGTTTTCAGGAATATTATCAGGCTCTGCTTAATTGCAAGGAAGGCAGCATGCTCGAAGAACTCGACGATTTCAATACGGAAGTCTGGTTCAAAAGTATTCTAACAACCAGCGTATCCTACTGTGTGCTTTATCGTACCGGTTGCGAAGCAGACAGCTTTTTTGTGCCGGACGACTTTCGAAGGCTTTACGATTTCAATACCTTCGAAACCATTATGCAGCTGGGGAATGCCACCCATGATTTTTCGGAATCTATTCTGCGTCAGATAGAGAGAACCGTGCGGCAGATACAACGCGACAGACTTGCAAACCCACAGCCTGTGCGCAACAATGAAGCCAGAGAAAACGATGAAAGGATGAATGAACGTGGAAAGCATGATGATACAGTACAACAAGAGCGGGGAGTATCTGGAACCGAACCTCACCCTGCCGGAAGAACCGGAGGGGAGCCTGGGCAAATACGGGAGGATACGCAAGAGCTTCCTCAGGGAACACAGGAGCGGCACATACAGCACGCTGCTGCTGAGCGGGAAGCTGAAAGCGAGCCTGCTGGAGACCGACCGCCAGGCCCGCGAGATGATGGAAACGCTGATGAAACAGTATCAGGAGCAGTATCCCGCGCCGGACAAAGCGAAAAACCAGATGGGGTGGGTAGGCTACATGAACAGCCTCAGACAGATGGCCGAAGAAGTCGTGCTGAAGGAGATAGTTTACAGCTAAGTATATTCGAGAATATCGAACAGCAAACACAAAAAAACACAGGAGCGGAGGAACAAACCTCCGTTCTTGCTATTTCCCGGACTGAAACTGAAGAAAGCGGGATACCTCCGTCGTTCCCCTCACTCGAACTGAAGATGGACGTTATCCAAAAAGCGAAGGATGAAAAATCCTCCGCTTTTTCAATTTCCCAGGTGGATATCGACCATGTGCTACTCCACGGAAGCGGGGTTTCAGAAGGAAAGCAACGTATTTATGAACTCTATCAATCCGACGTTCCAGAACAAGACAGGATCAAGTTTTTAAAAGCCGAGTACGGCATCGGCGGCAGGACCGTTATTTTCGAAGATGGAGTGCATGGATGGGAAAGCCACAATGCAAAAGGCATCGAAATTGCGCGCGGTAGTATTTTGGAACCCGAAGCAAAGGTGCTGCTGTCATGGGCAAAGGTGCAAAAGCGCATCGGGGAACTTATAGCTGCGGGGCGGTACATTTCTGAAAATGAGCTTGCGGATGCGGAAGCCGAAGAAATAAGGGAAACACAGCACGAGGAAAGCGAGCATCCCGAATCCCCGGTTGAATCGCCTCAGCCTAGAGCCGATTATAGGATTACTGACGACGCATTAGGCGTCGGCGGCGCTAAGACAAAGTTCGGGTTTAATACTGCCGCCATCCGTACTCTGCAACGGATCGAAAAGGAAAGCCGCCTGGCCACACCGGAAGAACAGGAGGTGTTATTCAAATACGTTGGCTGGGGCGGCATCCCCCAGGCCTTTGACCCGGACAACACGAGCTGGGCAAAGGAGTACGCCGAACTCAAAACATTGTTGCCCGAGGATGAGTATACTGCAGCAAGAGCGTCGACGCTCAACGCACATTATACTTCTCCCGTTGTGATCAAGGCCATCTATCAGGCTATTGAAAACATGGGCTTCTGGACAGGCAATATACTCGAACCTTCCTGCGGCATCGGAAACTTTTTCGGTCTGTTGCCGGAGAGCATGCAAAACTCAAGGCTGTACGGAGTCGAAATTGACCCGCTGACCGGACACATAGCAAAGCAGCTGTACCAGAACGCGAGTATTGCGATACAGGGCTATGAGCATGCCAGCTTGCCGGATAGTTTCTTTGATCTCGCAGTCGGAAACGTTCCGTTTGGGTCATATAAACTCTCCGAGAAGCGGTATGACAAATACAATTTCTACATCCACGACCACTTTTTCGCCAAGACGCTGGACAAGGTACGCCCTGGCGGTATCATCGCTTTTGTGACCAGCAAAGGAACAATGGACAAGCAGAACACGGAGGTACGCCGGTATATTGCCCAGCGCGCGGAGCTGCTTGGCGCGATACGGCTGCCGGACAACGCGTTTTATGCAAACGCGGGTACCGAGGTTACGACGGACATTATTTTCCTCCAGAAGCGCGACCGTATTGTGGATATTGAACCGGACTGGGTGCAGCTTGGGAAAACACAGGACGGTGTCCCGGTCAATCAATACTTCGCGGACCATCCCCGCATGATGTTGGGAAAGATGGTTTTTAGCGAGCGTATGTACGGTAACGCCAACGATACCGCTTGCAAACCCATAGAGGGTGCAGTTCTTTCTGAACAGCTGGCACAGGTCATTGCCTATATCCACGGACAAATCAGCGAGCACCAACGGGAACAGGAAGAAGAAACGGAAACCGTATCCATCCCGGCTGACCCGAATGTACGCAACTATTCCTATGCTGTCGTGGACAACGAGGTCTATTACCGCAGAGATTCGGTAATGGAACGTGTCCAGCTGAACAAAACTGCCGAAGCCCGTGTGAAAGGCATGGTGCGCATACGGGATTGCGTGCGGAACCTAATCGACTTACAGCTCGGCAACGTACCAGATCAGGAAATCACACAAGCACAGGCCGAGTTAAATGACCTATACGATGCCTACACCGCTGAGTACGGCCTGTTGTCCTCACGGGCGAACAGTATCGCGTTCAACGATGATGACGGCTATTATCTGCTGACTTCTCTTGAAATCCTCGATGACAATGGGGATTTGGAGCACAAGGCGGATATGTTCACCATGCGCACGATCAGCCAGGCTGTTCCGATAGATCATGTGGATACACCGGCTGAAGCATTGGCGGTGAGCATTGCGGAACGGGCGGCCGTCGATCTGCGGTTTATGAGCCGCCTCACTGGATTGGAACCGGAGCAAATAATCCATGAATTATCCGGCGTTATTTTCAGGAACCCTATTGCAGCAAACCAGGACATTTTGGATGGATGGGAAATAGCGGATGAATACCTCTCCGGTGATGTGCGCAAGAAGTTAATTCAGGCCCGGTCAGCCGCGGCAGATAATCCTGAGCTATATGGAGCAAACGTACAAGCGCTTGAACGTGTACAGCCCAGGGATCTGGAGGCATCCGAGATCGACGTACGGCTAGGTGCGACATGGATACCGCCCGAATACATCAAGGAATTCATGTTTGAACTGCTCCGGCCGCCGAGCTATATGCGTAGCAACATTGACGTGTTCTACGCAGCTTTTAGTGCCAACTGGAATATCCGCGGCAAGAGCGCGGACCGGAACAACATCAACGCCAACGTCACCTATGGCACGGAACGCATGAATGCCTATAAGATCATCGAAGAGACGCTGAACCTCCGAGATGTGAAAATCTTCGATACGGTTGTGGATGCGGAGGGCACGGAACGGCGCGTACTCAATCAAAAGCAGACCATTCTTGCACGTCAGAAGCAGAGCGCAATAAAGGAGAAGTTCAGGGAATGGATATGGAAGGACAGCAGCCGCCGCAAAGCGCTCACCCGGTTATATAACGACCGCTTCAATTGCATCAGGGCGCGGGAGTACGATGGAAGCCATATCACATTCACAGGGATGAATCCCGAGCTCTCGCTGCGCCCGCACCAAATCAACGCTGTTGCCCGGATTCTATACGGAGGGAACACGCTGCTTGCCCATGTGGTAGGCGCTGGGAAAACCGCCGTGATGGTAGCCGCGATTATGGAGAAGAACCGGCTCGGGCTGTCAAACAAGGCACTGGTTACGGTTCCCAACCACCTGACGGAGCAGACGGGGGCGGAGTTTCTGCGGTTTTTCCCGGCTGCGAAGGTGCTGGTGTCAACCAAAAAGGATTTTGAAACTGCCAACCGGAAGAAGTTTTGCGCAAGGATCGCGACCGGCGATTATGATGTCGTGATCATCGGGCATAGCCAGCTCGAAAAGATACCCATGAGCAAAGAACGGCAAATAAGGATGCTGGAAGATCAGATCAATGAGATTCTTGAGGGCATCGACGAGATAAAACGCGCCCGAGGGGAACGCTTTACAATTAAGGAGATGGAACGTAGCAGAAAAGCGTTGCAGGTGCGGCTGGATAAGCTCAACAGCACCGAGAGCAAGGACGATGTAGTAACATTCGAGCAATTGGGTGTAGATATGCTGGTGGTCGATGAAGCACATCTGTTCAAGAATCTGGCGGCCTTCACCAAAATGCGTAACGTCGCAGGTATCAATACCACCGAAGCAAAGAAGTCGAGCGATATGCTCCTGAAGTGCCATTACATCAGTGAGATTACTGGCAACAAAGGCGTGCTCTTTGCGACGGGTACGCCGGTCAGCAACTCGATGACAGAGCTATACACCATGCAGAGATATCTGCAGTATGACGAACTGCGGGAGCGCGGGCTGCAACATTTTGATGCATGGGCATCCACTTTCGGGGAAACGCAAACCGCAATCGAATTGGCGCCTGAGGGTACCGGTTACCGTATGAAAACAAGGTTTGCCAAGTTCTACAACCTGCCGGAGCTTATGAGCCTCTTCAAGGATGTAGCCGATGTACAGACCGCGGATATGCTGAACCTGCCGGTTCCAAGGCTCAAAGACGGTAAAATCACCAACGTGCTGACGCAGGCAAGCGAGTTCCAGCGGGAGATGGTTGCGGCTTTGGGTGAACGTGCCGATAAAGTGCGAAATGGCAGTGTTGATCCTACTGTGGATAACATGTTGAAAATCACCAACGACGGGCGCACCCTTGCCCTTGACCAGCGCCTGATGAATCCTTTTTTGCCTGATGACCCGGACAGCAAGGTCAATCAATGTGTGGGTAATATCTATCGAATATGGGAGGAGGGTGCTGAAAAACGATTAACGCAGCTTGTGTTCTGCGATCTTTCCACGCCAAAAGGGGATGGAACATTCAACGTATACGACGATATCAGGCAGAAGCTCATGGCACAGGGGGTTCCGGAGAAAGAGGTCGCATATATCCATGACGCCAATACGGACGCAAAAAAAGATGAACTCTTTGCCAGGGTGCGCCGTGGTGATGTACGCGTGCTCATCGGCTCAACCGCAAAAATGGGTGCTGGAACAAATGTACAGCACAAGATGATTGCGCTGCATCATCTCGATTGCCCCTGGCGGCCCAGTGACCTGGAACAACGGACCGGCCGCATTCTGCGTCAGGGGAACACCAACCCTGAAGTGGAGGTGTTCAGGTACATTACCGAGGGCACTTTCGACGCGTACAGCTATCAACTGGTGGAGAACAAGCAAAAGTTCATCTCGCAGATCATCACCAGCAAAAGCCCTGTACGGGGGGCTGAAGATGTGGACGAAACAGCCCTGTCTTACGCCGAGGTCAAGGCGCTGGCAGCCGGGAATCCCCTTATCAAGGAAAAGATGGACCTTGATGTTGAGGTTGCACGGCTTAAGCTATTGCACTCCAACTATTTGAACCAGCGTTACCGGCTGGAGGACAGTCTGGAAAAACACTTCCCCGGGCAGATTGCAGGGGCCAAGCAATTAATTGCATCCTATGAAGCCGATCTTGAACATTGCAGGGGAAATACTCTTGACACCCAAGGGCAGGGCAGGGATAGATTCCATATGACATTGATGGACAAAGAGTATACCGAGAAGGCTGATGCCGGAAAGTGTTTACTCTCCCTTTGTTCACAGCTAAAGGATGGTGAACCTGTCCGGATCGGGCGCTACCGGGGATTTGACATGTGGCTGTCATTCAACAGCTTCAGCAGGGAGGCATGTATTGAGTTAAGGCATAAGGCGAGCCATAAAGTAACGCTGGGAAGTGACGTGTTTGGTAACATTACCCGGATTGACAACGTATTCGATAACATCTCCGACCGTCTGCGAATGGCACATGAAACGCTGCATACTCTTGAGAACCAGTTTGCCGATGCCAGGGAGGAAGTGAAGAAACCATTTGAGTTTGAGCAGGAGTTAAGGGAGAAATCAAGCCGGCTTATTGAACTCAATGAGATACTGAGCATGGACAGAAACGAGGAAACGCCGGTGCTGGACGATGGTGAACCAGAACAGGACGAGTATATTCCGAACAGGGATGGATACGAACGATAGCCTAAGCGAGCCACAATACGCTAGAGGTAACTGCAACTATTAACATGGTGGTTTTGTGGTATAATATACCTATAAGCCTATACTGCTAAACCGTATGGGAGGCAGCCATGAATCTATTGAAAAAAACAGATGCGTTTCAGGAACTTCTCAATAAAAAAAGGCCGTTTGAAGAGCCGTTGTTAAGCGAAATCCGTAAATATTACCGGGTGGGGCTGACGTGGTCGAGCAACAATCTAGAGGGAAACACCCTGACGGAGAGCGAGACCAAAGTGCTGATCGAAGACGGGCTTACCGTCGGCGGTAAGCCTTTTCGTGATAGCCTGGAAGCAGTTGGCCATGCGGCAGCGTACGACTATATGTTTTCCCTGATCCAGGGACATACCATTTCCGAGTCTGATATTTGTAGGCTCCACGAATTGTTTTACTCCGGCATTAACAAAGAAGTTGCGGGCGTTTACAGAACGCATGAGTGCTTTATCACCGGTTCGAATTATCCCGTTTCGCCGCCGGAGAAAATCAAAGACGATATGCGCGAACTTGAGAAATGGATGGAAGCGGACAGAAGCAATCTGCATCCTATCGAATTTGCGGCCCAGCTGCACAAACGTTTCGTTTTCATCCATCCCTTTGAGGATGGCAACGGACGGGTCGCGCGGCTTCTGATGAACCTTGCGCTTTTGCAGGACGGATATATGCTAGCTGTTGTGCCGCCCGTACTCCGTCACGAATATATCCAGCTTTTAGAGAAAGCGCATAAGGACGATAGGCCCTTTATCGATTTCATAGCAGAACGCGTTATTGAAACGCAAAAAGATATGATGCGGCTGCTGCACATCAAAATACCCCAGATGGAGCGATAAGCGGGATTAACTAAATATCAAACTTTGAAACCGTGTGGAATGAGCCATACGGTTTTTTGTGTTATTGGGAGTGATGTCATGGCCTATGTAACCAAAGCGCAGATCGAAAAGGCAAAGCAGATGGATCTGCTGACCTATCTGCGAACCTGCGAACCGCAGGAATTAATCCATGTGAGAGGGGACGTTTATTGCACCCGGACGCATGATTCGCTGAAGATATCCCACGGCAAATGGTGCTGGTGGTCGCGTCATATCGGCGGCAGGAGCGCACTTGATTACCTTATCAAAGTGAAAGGGGAGGCATTTACCGACGCAGTTGAACGGCTGTGCGGTGTTTTACAATACACCCCTCCCGGAAAATCGTTGAAGCCACGGGTTATTAATAGGCGGTTCGAACTGCCGGAAGCAGACAGTGATAACGATCGTGTTATAGCGTATCTTTTAGGGCGGGGCATTGATGCTGAAGTACTGTCCTATTGCCTGAAGTCCGGACGGCTGTATCAAAGCAAAAGGTACAAAAATGCGGTATTCGTTGGGTTTGACAGAAAAAATATCCCACGATATACATCCCTTAGAGGTACGGCGAAGGGTTCGCAGTTCATGCTGGATTTGCCGGGCAGCGATAAAAGATATTCCTTTTCAATCCCGGCAAAAGAGCAAAACGACAAGGTATATCTGTTTGAAAGCGCCATCGATTTGCTGTCGTATGCTTCGATCATGAAGCTCCACGGGGAAGATTGGCAGAGCATCAACTATCTCTCCATGGGCGGCGTGTATTTGCCAAGAGAGAATATAGATGAATCCACGGTACCGCTTGCATTAGCTCAGTATCTGAAGGATTATCCCTACACACGGAGTATTATGCTGTGCCTGGACAATGATTCAGCCGGCAGAGAAGCTGCAAAAGCTATTGCTACTATTATGGAGGCACAGTATATAATTGAAAACAGTCCCCCGTCGCAGGGTAAGGACTATAACGAACTATTGCAAATCAAGAAAGGCATTCGCTCGATGAAAATGCGGAACGATATCACGCGTTGACTCGATTTCCCATATGCCCCTCAAATGTGCGCGTCTGCCAGGTTGGTATAACTACAATATTTTTATTCTCAGACAGCATATATTTCATATAACAGTGCGGCTGGCGAGAATAAACCGAAGGAGTGTAGCAGCAAGCATGGCATTTGTACTCCCAAATGCCTTCATGTTAGGGGCACCGGCCCCTACAACCCCAGTCAAAGAAAAAGCTTAAAGGAGGATGATTATGAACGACCCTCAGCAGCAGTGGCGGGAGGAATTTCATTCAGTATTGTCTTGCAAGGAGGCAATGACGAAAGACTCCAATCTGTCATACTACTTCCAAAACCGGCAATTGCCCAGGTTGTTGAACGAAATTGTTCAAGCCCACGGTCCGGAGCGGGTACGCCTGCTCTTAGCGGCTACCATCAACAAAGCGTCATGGGATGGGAGGTATTGCCGCGCGGTTAAGGAATGGGCGGCACAAGTCGAGCCGTTCCCGCAATTCCCAAGCCATCAGGGAGAGCCGAGAGAATTCTACGAGTTTTGTCTCAATGAACATCCCTATATCGTGAATGATATGACGCGGCTGTTTATGAAGATGGAAAAGGAACAAAAGATTAATAAAACAAGGGAGGTGATGCGGTGAGAAAACGAAATATCCGTGCCCAAGTATGGCTGAACGCAAGGGAATACCAGATGCTTAAACGCAATGCGAAAAAAACTTGCTTATCCCAGGAAACCTACCTACGCACGCTTATTAACGGCATGATTCTGAAAGAATCACCTTCGCCAGATTATTACGCCATGATGCGTGAGCTTCATGCTATCGGCGTTAATCTGAATCAGATCGCTGCAAAAGCGAATGCAACCGGGGTTATAGACGCCTTTACGTATTCGGAAAATGCCCGGCTTCTGCAAAAGTCGCTGCTCAGAATACAATCGGCGGTTGAGCTTCCCAATAAGTGCGAGGGCGCGCTATGATATGGCAACCACAAAGATATGGCCGATACACGGCGACATTTCGAAGGTGCTCCGATACGTTGGGAACGAAGAAAAAACAATGAACATCATGTATAATTCAGCAGAGATGGAAGCCCTTAAAGACGTTATGGATTATGCCGTCAATCCCTCGAAAACAGAGATGCAGTATTATGTGTCGGGCGTGAATTGCGACCCTGCCATAGCACGGCAACAGATGATTACAACAAAGAAGCGGTTCGGGAAGATGGACAAACGGTGCGCCTACCATGCCTATCAATCGTTCAAGCCGGGTGAAGTTACTCCCGAATTGGCTCACGAGATCGGTGTAAAGCTGGCCCGAGAGATATGGGGCGAACGCTACCAGGTTGTCGTTGCCACACATCTGGACCGGAAGCATTACCACAATCATTTCGTGCTGAACTCCGTTTCCTTTGTGGACGGGAAAAAGTTCCGTGACAATTTCAAGGACTATTACGGCAATATGCGCAGCGTTTCCGACCGACTGTGCAAAGAATACGGTTTGTCCGTTGTGGAGGCTCCTGAACCTGGCCGGTCAAAGCATTACTCTGAATGGGACGCGGACCAGCGCGGGCAGCCGACATGGAGGGGCCTAATCCGTCAGGATGTTGACGAAGCCATCCGGCGCTCTATGACATTCACGCAGTTTATTCAAAACCTTAAGGATATGGGCTATGAGGTTAAAACCAATGTTAAGCACATAGCCGTTCGTCCGCAGGACAAGGAGCGATTCGTCCGCCTTCGCAGTTTAGGTGAGGAGTACACGGAAGAATCCATTAAGAACCTTATCATAAACCAAAAATCGCCGCAGCGTAAACCACCCATGCTTGTTCCGAGGGTTAAAAAAGCGAAGTATCACGGTAGCTTCACCAGCCACAAACCAATCAAACTCAAAGGACTCCGCGCCTTGTATTTCCACTACTTGTACAGATTGGGAGTCATAAAGAAACGCTGCGCGTCGCCGAAAAGGGCGGCTTTTTTATTGCGTGAGGATATCCGGAAAATGAAAAGCCTATTTGCACAGGCGCGGTTGCTGAACGCCCATAGAATTGACACGTTGGACCAATTGCGTGCCTATAGGGACTCAGTGCGGCAGCAAATGGAAGATTTATATGCGGAGCGCAATTCTTTGTATAAAGAGAAGCGCCATACCGGTTTAAACGAAGAAACGGCTAGGGCGCTGGACTCTAAAACAGCACAGGTTTCCGCACGGCTAAAAACACTGCGAAAGGAAGTGAAACTGTGTAACGAGGTTGAAGTCCGTTCGGTTACTATCCGAGAGACGCTTGAGCAGGTGAGGGAGCACAAGAAAGAAGTAAGGGAGCAAAAAAACCATGAACAATGGAGAAGCCGCTGACCAGATTGTAAATATGAGCTTAAGAGGCGTTGAGGTTACTGCAAAGATAACTGGCGTACTGGCCAAGAATCTCGCGGTATACATTGCCGCGCTGATGAAGGATCAAAAGCGGACAAAAGGCAAGATTCGGCTCGAAACCATGTTGAAGAGCGATAAGGAGCTGGATGTTTTCGCCGTGAAGAAAGAGGACCTGCCGCGATTCATGCAGGAAGCGAAGCGGTACGGCGTGCTGTATGCTGCGCTGCGGGACAAGAAGTCACTGGACGGCATGTGCGATATTATGGTGCGCACGTCCGACGCTTCAAAGATTAACCGTATTGTTGAACGCTTTAATCTCTCAACAGTGGATGTGGCGAAGGTAAAAAGTGAGATTCAACAAGAAAGAGCCGCCAGAAGCAATGAAGCTTTCCAGAGGTCAAACCCTACACAGGCGAGGGCGGAGAAATCGCGTCCGTCCGAGCCTATCTCAGAGAGCAAAAAGGGTTTAGGCGGGGATAACCGCACTGAGCGTCCATCCACCAAGGAGGCCCTGCGCGAAATTATCAACCGCAGACAGAAGAAGGGCGGGCGAAAACAACCTGCCCGTACTGCACCACAGCAAAACAGGAATAATAGAGAATCGAAAACGAAGGGACGGTAAGCATTTATGGAAAACTACGATTCTTTGTTTGAGGCGCAAACGCAACAAGCTGAACAGAAAAAATCGGCTGAACAGCCTTTTGACAAGGGCGCATGGGTGGAAAAGAAGAAGCAGGATTTACACGAAGCGTACCAGGCAATTGACGGGATGTCCAAGAAGGTATTTTCCGACAACAATGCTCTAAAAGGTTATCTGGATTTTCAAAGCCATTTTCGGACATATGGTACCAGCAACGTGTTATTAATCCTGGCGCAGAAGCCGGAGGCAACCCAACTGGCAAAATATGACGACTGGGCAAAGCGGGGGCGCTCCGTTAAACGCAGGCAAACCGGCATAAAGATACTTGATTCCGAGGATTACCCTCGTGATGACGGGAGTACGGGGAGATACTATTACGTTGATTACGTGTTTGACATCTCCCAAACATATGGAAGAGAGATTACTCAGGGGCAAACACCGAAACGGAACATGCAAACCTTGATTAAGGCGCTCGTCCAAGGTGCTCCGATTCCTGTGAAAACCGATAATACCATGGCTGAAGGCGTGAAGGCGCGGTATATGCCTGACGATAAAACCATCCACATTCAAAAAGGCATGGACGGCGCGGTAATTTTTTCCTTGATCTCAAAGGAGATGGTGCAAGCACAACTTGATAAAGGTGAAGGGAAATACGACCGCAGCGTCAATGATTTCAAGGCTGAATGTGTGTCCTACATTCTTTGTAAACGTTACGGCATAAGCGCAGCGGAACATGGTCTTGAGGCGATCCCTGATGCCTATAAGGAAAAGGAGCCGCGGGAATTGAAAGAAGTTCTAACCGGCATCCGGCAGACGGCAAACGATATTTCGAACCGTATGGACTTAAACCTCACGGCATTTGAAAAACAACGAAGTGAGCCACAAGCGGAAAGGTAGGGTCCGGATGGAACGAAAACGAATTCTGAAGATCGATGAACATGAGCAGGGGATCATCATCAATGCGCTGGTGGATATGCGCAATGACCTGATAGACGAGCAAAGGGCGCATGATGCCGTTGACGATGTTATCTTAAAGGTTGCAGATGCTCCGTTGAAAAATGGCAAGCAGAAAGGCGATATGAGGTGAAAGCGGAACAAGAATGAAAAACGCTAATTCCACATGGAGCAAGGCCATACTCTGTATGGTTTTTTTATTGCCGGTGATATGGGCAGCCGTACTGGTTGCCCAATCACTTTCCCCGGACTTTTCACAGTTTTTGTCCAATCTAACAGCCTCGCTTAATAATCCTCTTGATATTCGATGGACCGAGAATACACCCAAATGCATAGCCATTTTTGCTGTGAGTTATCTGCTGGGTATCGGGATTTATTACGCAACCCGCAGGAGATACCGCCGCCTTGAGGAACACGGCAGCGCAGTGTGGGGCAATGTACAGCGGCTTTGTCGAAAGTACAGAGACAAGAACGCCAGCAGAAACATCATTTTGACCGAGCATTTCAAATTGGGGCTGAATGGCCGCAAGCACCGGCGTAATCTAAATGTGCTGGTAGTCGGCGGCAGCGGCAGCGGTAAGACAAGGTTTTATGCAAAGCCGAATCTGATGCAATGTAACACGTCATTTGTCGTAACCGATCCGAAGGGAGAAATCCTGCGGGACACTGGACATCTGTTAAAGGCCCGGGGTTATGACGTGCGTGTTTTGGACTTGATCAACATGCACCATTCATACTGTTATAACCCATTCGTATATATCCAGGACGACAAGGACGTTTTGAAACTGGTTACCAACATAATCAGGAATACCACGCCCAAGGGAGCTTCAACGCAAGAACCATTTTGGGAGCATGCTGAAACGGCGTTACTTCAAGCGCTCATGCTTTACCTGTTATATGAAGCGCCACCGGATGAACAGAATTTCCCGATGATCATGGAGATGATCGGCGCAGCACAGGTCAAAGAGGATGACGAGGACTATCAAAGCCCATTGGATGAACTGTTTGAACGACTTTCCATGCGTCAACCTGAACATTTAGCGGTCAAGCAATACAGAATTTTTAAACTGGCTCCAGGGAGAACCGCAAAATCCATACTGATTAGCTTAGGAGTCCGGCTTGAGAAATTCAATCTCCCCCAGATTGCCGGTATTATGACCGTGGATGAAATGGACCTGAATTCCCTTGGGGATCGAAAAACAGCTTTGTTTGCGCTGATTCCGGATAATGACACTTCATTCAACTTCATTGTAGGCATGCTCTACACCCAGATTTTTCAGCAGCTTTATTACAGAGCGGACCATATCTACGGGGGAAGGCTTCCCGTGCATGTACACTGCGTGATGGACGAATGGGCGAACGTTGCGCTCCCCGATTCATTTGAGAACGTGCTTTCCACGATGCGTTCGAGGGAAATATCGGTGTCGATCATCGTACAGAATCTTGCGCAAATTAAGGCGCTGTTCAAAGACAGCTGGGAATCAATCATCGGTAATTGCGACACGTTCTTGTATCTCGGTGGCAACGAACAGAGTACGCACGAGTACGTCTCCAAACTTCTTGGTAAGGCGACCATAGATACCAACACGTATACGCTGAACCGTGGCAGAAGCGGAAGCTATACCACCAATTATCAGCAAACAGGCAGGGAGCTTTTGACACCGGATGAGGTAAGGCTATTGGATAACCAATATGCCTTGCTTTTCCTGCGTGGGCAGCGGGCGATGATGGACATGAAATACGACATATTGAAGCATCCAAACGTGGAGCTGACAACCGATGGAGGGGCGTCATCCTACCGGCATGGAGACACCCGTTTTGCGCGAAAACCGGAGGAGGTATGGCTGGATACCGACAGGATGGAGGATTATGAGATTCTAGACGACGAGGAACTTATGCATGTACTTGAAAGCGAAAAAGCAATGGAGGATAAGGAAGATGACCAGAAAGACTAAACGTACATTTACGATATTTTGTGTTCTCGTACTGACACTCAGCGTTACAACCACGGCGTTCGCCGCTGGCGATGACCCGCTCACGGTGGTAAATAACCTGAGCGATTTCATATTCGGGCTTATCAGGGCGATTGGGATAATCCTGCTTGGCTTCGGAATTGTACAAATAGGGCTGTCGCTCAAATCCCACGATCCAAGCCAAAGGGCGAACGGGTTTTTAACCCTTGCAGGCGGTGTAATCATTACGTTCGCCAAAGAAATATTGAACCTGATAACAGGGGGCTGAAAGACATTGAATGGTTCTTTGAATTGCTTTTTGTTGAGGAGATGATAGCCTTTGGGAAGCGGAAACTGGATAATAGATAACCTTGCCAATGCGCTTCAGACATGGAACACTAAACTGGCCGAGATATGGCAGCTGCTCACGCAGTCCCCGGAAACATTCAAGGGCGGGGGCATCTGGCAAGTGATACTCGACATCAACGATGCATTAAAAGCCATCGGGCTTGCACTGCTGGTGTTGTTTTTTGTAATAGGCGTAATGAAAACATGCGGCAGTTTTGCCGAACTCAAAAAGCCCGAACATGCGTTAAAGCTGTTTGTACGATTCATACTAGCCAAGGCGGTAGTGACCTATGGGTTGGATATGATGATGGCACTGTTTCGCATTGTACAGGGAACCATTAACACCATCATGAGTAGTTCCGGCATTGGTTCCCAGGGGGCCTTGGTATTGCCGGATATAATCAAGCAAAAGATCACGGAGGTTGGATTTCTAGACTCAATCCCGTTATGGATTGTGACCCTTTTAGGCGGGCTTTTTATTACCATCTTGTCATTTATCATGATCATGTCGGTCTATAGCCGGTTTTTCAAGCTCTATATGTATACCGCAATCGCACCGATACCACTTTCCAGCTTTGCGGGGGAACCCACATCAAGCGTAGGTAAGTCTTTTATAAAAAGCTATGCAGGGGTATGCTTGGAAGGCGCAATTATAGTGCTTGCGTGCATCATATTTTCGGTGTTCGCAGCATCGCCACCGGCTATTGCGGATAGCAGCATGTCGGCCGTAACGATTGTTTGGAGTTATGTAGGAGAACTCATATTCAATCTGCTCGTACTGGTCGGAGCGGTTAAGATGAGTGAACGAATCGTCCGTGAAATGATGGGACTTTAGGATTGTTTAAACTCCATTATATTAATTTTGTTGCCGCTTGGACAGAATCCTCTTGTAGATCGTAAAAATCCAACTTAGAATGACGAGACCGATAAGGCCAATGAAAATGCCTGTGGCAAGGTTTTCATTCTCATGAAGCCAATCCGGGAAAAAGATAGGCACAAGAACGGCGTATAACAATGGTATGCCAAGCCTGAAGAAAGAGGCGATTTTAAAAATATAATTCATCAGGATCATCAACAAGAATATGAACATAGATGCATAGAGCATAGCAGATTCTCCTTTCCTTTGGTTCTATTATGAATTATGAATGGATCAAAATAGAAAAGAAAGTCTGCCGCAAACGATTTATACAGAATTATTTGATCGCTTTAAGGAATAGTTTAAGAAGCTCGTATGCATCTTTGTGCTGTTGTTTTGTACAATGATTAAGTGCAGAAACAATCAGATTCGTATCGTCCGAGCTTGTATTATCAGCTTTGCCAAGCAATAGATAGTCTAAAGATACTTTTAGCAAGGCACTGATTTTTAACAAAGTTGCAATGGACATACCTGCTTGCCCACGCTCAATGTCGGCACAAAACTTAGGAACGCGCTCAATTCGCTCAGCAAATTCCTCCTGCGAAAGCCCTAATGCCTTTCTTTGTAATCTTATGCGTTCTCCCACTGCCTTCCGGTCATAATCGCTCATGACATTCTCCTTAGCATACAGTAGTATGATAGTTCTCAGCTACTATTATGCATGAGCTTAGAATTGACCTGTATGAGTCATGAACGTATAATTTCTAGTAGTTCTAAGATGATAAACTAAGGATGAGAGGTGTAAACATTTTGGAAGAATATACTTGCTGTTTTAGTTAACATCGACCGCAAAACATAACCTTTTGAGCAACAACCCTATGTGACCCGGCAAAATCCTGTCAAATTTATTATCTGGAGGTCTTATGAAAAATACATACGACGAATTGGAGAAAGAACGTGAAAAGCTTAATAATCTTGTTAATGAGGCAATTAAAAACGGCGTTCACATTTCGCAAAATGAAGTTATTCTGGCTCAAAGTCGTAAAGTTGACGCGCTGATTTACCAGTTACAAAAGGAGAGAGAAAGATTAAGCAAAAAATGAACATCCGCGATAGTTTAATTCTTAATAGCACTTCTTACAGAGGTGCTATTTTTCATGGAGGTTACCGCAATGGAAATAAAAATTAATAAGGAGATTCGGGGGATTATCAGGAATCCGTTTTTTTTGGACTGTCGCTGCGGCAGTTCATTTTCTCTGTGCTGGGAGTGGGTATCGCTATTGGGTTGTATTTTGGATTAAAAGATATTCTAGGCACCGAGACGGTAAGCTGGATGTGCATTGTGGGAGCCGTTCCGTTCGCCGGTCTCGGGTTTTTCCGCTATCACGGGATGACTGCCGAAAAGTTTGTATGGGCATGGATCAAATCCGAGTTTCTAATACCTAAGCAACTTGTGTTTCATGCTGAAAACATTTATGAAAGAGTATTGAGAAAATCGATGAGGGGAGCAAAGAAAGATGCTTAAAACCTTACGCAATATCTTTAAGACGGACAGAGAAATATTCAAAGCGCCAAAATCGGTTCAACAGGCAATTCCCATCAGCCGTATCTGGCACGATGGGATTTTTCAATTGGGAAACAAATACAGTAAGTCGTTTAAGTTTACGGACATCAACTATTCGGTTGCATCAAAAGATGACCAGATGGCCATGTTCATTGACTACTGTGAGCTTCTGAACTCGCTAGATGTTGGCGCGACCACAAAAATCACCATCAACAACCGCAGACTCAACAAGATGGATTTTGAGCATGCCATTCTTATCAAGCCAAAAGACGATGGCCTAAATCATTTCCGTGACGAATATAATGCCATGCTCCTGGACAAAGCTACCGGCTCTAACGGCATAGTGCAGGAGAAATATATCACGGTATCCACCCACAAAAAGAACATCGAGGAAGCGAGAACCTACTTTTCTCGGATCATTGCGGATGTTCTTTCCCATCTCGCCCGTTTGTCTTCAAAGGGGGTGGAGATGGACGCCGTCGATAGGCTGCGCACCTTGCACGGTTTTTTCCGGATCGGCGAAGAAGTACACTTCCATTTTGACCTCAAGGAGGCTATGAAAAAAGGACACAGTTTTAAGGATAGCATCTGCCCCGAAACCCTGGAGTTTGAGAAGGACTGCTTCAAAATGGGGGATAGATATGGACGGGTGTTGTTCCTTCGTGAGTATGCCAGCTATATAAAAGACAGCATGATTACGGAGCTGTGCGAACTTAACCGGAACATGATGCTCTCACTTGATATCATACCCATCCCTACGGATGAAGCTGTACGTGAAATTGAAAACCGGTTGTTGGGCGTAGAAACGAACATCACCAACTGGCAGAGAAAGCAGAACAAAAGCAACAACTTTTCAGCTGTCGTGCCCTACGATATGGAACAACAACGCAAGGAATCCAAGGAATTTCTCAATGATCTTACAACGCGCGACCAGCGTATGATGTTCGCTGTGGCAACACTGGTGCATGTTGCTGATACGAAAGAGCAGCTCAATACCGATACGGAAAGCTTAATGTCTATAGCCAGGAAACACCTTTGCCAGTTCGCCACACTCAAATGGCAGCAAATGGACGGGCTTAACACAGTCCTCCCTTACGGTGTAAGGAAAATTGATGCCGTCCGTACACTGACAACCGAATCTACAGCCGTACTTATGCCGTTCCGCGCTCAGGAGATCATGGAAAGGGGCGGCACCTACTACGGCCAAAACGCCATCAGCAAGAACATGATCGTCGCCAACAGACGAAAGCTGCTAAACGGAAACAGCTTTATCCTTGGCGTTTCGGGTTCAGGGAAGTCCTTTGCGGCGAAACGGGAGATTATCGACATCGCGCTTTCTACCAACAATGATATTCTGATCATTGATCCCGAGCTGTAGCTTGTCGCGCGAAATACAAAAAATTGACATGCAAAACCACTAAAAAAGCGCAAAAACCGTGCCATCTCCCCGATATAATGGGATTTAGGCACGGTTTTCTAATTAGGGAAAGTACTTTTTTC
>JBMOLJ010000015.1:0-20627 GCA_049324235.1 Bacillota bacterium | reverse complement strand
CCGGTCTCTTTTTCAATCTCCCGGACCTCCTGTAAAACATCCTCCATCAGCTTCTCCAGCCTGAATTCCGGGTCTTCGATCTGCTCTTTTTTGAAGCCCAGGTGTCCGCCCGCAAGAGGTCCCTCCACCACGAAGGCGTCGGGCACATACCGGTGCTTTTCCTTCCACCATTTGGTAATGAGCTTCACCGCTTTACCGGATGATACGATGGGCACCAGTTTCGTTTTGCATCCTTCTTTCAAAAATTCGGGAAGATTAAGCGGAAGTCCTGCTCCCGAAAAAATTATATCGATGCCTTCCTCAATGGATGTTTTTACCATGTCGCCAAAATTCGAGAGCGCAACCATGATATTCACCCCGAGGACGCCGCCGGTCTTGGCCCTGGCTTTGCGTATCTGCTCCCGCAGAGCATTGATCCTACTCTGCATGCTGTTCCTGCATGCATCTTTTGTAATCATTCCCATGCCCGCGGCGGATAAAACGCCCACGCCGCCTTCGTTTGCAACCGCGGACGCCAGGTTCGCCAGGGAGATGCCTATCCCCATGCCGCCCTGTATAATCGGCGTTTTTATCCTGAGATTCCCGATTTGCAGTTTTTTGCAATTCCAGTTAAACATACCGCTCCCTGTATGTGCTCATAGCAAATACTGTGTTTATTTTAACTATATACATAGCCCGCCGTCTACCTTTATTATCTCTCCCGTGATATAGCCCGCGCCGTCGCTTGCAAGGAAAACGGCCAAATTTGCCACGTCATCGGGCGTACCCATCTTTTTCATGGGAATCGTCTGCAACGCGGCTTCCTTCACCTTATCGGCAAGCGCATCGGTCATGTCCGTTTCGATAAAGCCAGGGGCGATGGCGTTGCAGGTAACGCCGCGTCCGGCTAGCTCCCGCGCCACCGACTTTGTGAGTCCGATGATGCCCGCTTTGGCCGAGGCATAATTGGCCTGCCCCGCATTCCCCATGATGCCCGCCACGGAACTGATGTTGATGATCCTTCCGCCGCGCTTCTTCATGAAGTGCCCGTAGGTATGCCTGATCATGTTGAACGCGCCTTTTAAATTGGTATCGATCACGCGGTCGAAATCGGCTTCCTTCATCGAGAGCACAAGCCCGTCGCGCACGATTCCGGCGTTGTTCACCAGGATGTCCAGGCCGCCGAACGCGTCCATGACCTCCAGGACCAGCGCTTTTGTCTTTTCAAAGTCGGCGACGTCACAGCAGAATATCCGCGCGTTTACGCCCTGCTCCTGCGCCATGGCGCAGGTCTCCTTTGCCGCGGCTTCGTTTCCGGCATATACAATCCCAACATTGGCCCCGTTTTTTGCCATCCTGAGGGCAATCGCCCTGCCGATTCCCCTGGACCCGCCTGTAATGAGCGCGGTTTTTCCCTTTAACATGGTCACTCTCCTTTGTCCAGCGCCCTAAGAGTGCTATCTAAAGTTTCCTTGTTTTCAACGTTATATGTATGGACATGGGGTGCAATTTTTTTCACAAATCCGCATAACGTTTTCCCCGGTCCTACCTCAATAAAGGTATCGATGCCGTCTTGGACCATATTCTCTATGGTTTTCTGCCACAGGACCGGACTTTTGACCTGCATCGCGATAAGCCCTTTCACATCGTGGCCATAGGGCTGCGCCGTGCGGTTTGCATAGACCGGGATTACGGGTGGATGAAGCGCATAATCGCCCAGTTCGTTATAGAGTTCGTCGGACGCGTCGTCCATGAAAGGAGAATGGAAGCCTCCGCCGACGGGCAGCAGCACGGCTTTCCCTCCCGCGGTTTTCACCCCGCCGCAAAAACTATCCAGCGCGCTTTTTTCTCCCGCGACCACAAGCTGCCCGGGGCAGTTGTAGTTGACGGGGAAAACCTTTTCATAGGCGCTGCACAGTTCTTCCACCTTTTCGTTGGACAGCCTGAGAACGGCCGCCATCGCGCCGTTCGTTTTCTCGGCCGCTTTTTGCATGAATCCGGCCCTTTTGCATACGAACGCAAATGCGTCGGGAGGCGCGAACACTCCCGCGAAGGTGAGGGCCGCGATCTCTCCCAAAGAAAAGCCGGCGGCTGCGTCGGGCATGACGCCCGCTTCTTTCAAACTCTCCGCGGCCGCCAGATCAACACAGAAAACACAGGGCTGCGTGTTGGCCGTTATGGCCAGTTCCTCTTTATCCGCGGTAAAGCACTGCCTCGAGGTGCCCGCTCTGATACCGTCGGCCATGTCGAACACCTTTTTTGCAGCCGGCGAGCACCCTGAAAGCTCCTCGCCCATGCCCCCGTACTGTGCCCCCTGCCCCGAAAACACGAACGCTATTTTACCCATTTTCCGGCACCGCCCAAAACTTGCTCAGCTTCTGCAAACATTTCCTCGATAATCTCTTTGACCGTCTGCTCTTTGGTAACCATTGCGGCTACCTGCCCTGCCATAAAGCACCCGTTCTTTTCGTCGCCCTCGCGCGCCGCAAGCCGCAGCGCGCCCGTGCCAAAGGCCTCAAGCTCTTCATTGGTCACGGAGGAATCATATTCTTTTTTGAAAAACTCCCTCGAAAAAGCCGTTCTCAGGCAGCGTACCGGATGCCCCAGCCTTTTCCCTGTGGTAATGGTGCTGATGTCCGTGGCTTTAAGTATTTTATCTTTATAATTCCTGTGAACCGTACAGTCCTCAGCCACCAAAAACCTGGTTCCCACCTGGACGCCACAGGCCCCCAGCATAAAGGATGCCGCAATGCCCCTGCCGTCCGCAATGCCCCCGGCGGCGACGACGGGGATGTCCACCGCATCGCAGACCTGCGGCACAAGCGCCATCGTCGTCAGTTCCCCCACATGGCCGCCGGATTCGCCGCCTTCGGCGATAACAGCGGAGGCGCCGCTTTTCTCCACGCGCTTTGCAATGGCTGTAGACGGAACGACCGGCAGTACCTTGATGCCCGCCTCTATCCACCCCGGCATGTATTTGAGCGGCATACCCGCGCCGGTGGTAACGACCCTGATGCCTTCGTCGATCACGACCTGCGCGACTTCATCGGCAAAAGGGCTCATGAGCATGATGTTTACGCCAAAGGGCTTTGCGGTCATGGTCCTCGCCTTTTGAATTTCGCTCCTGAGCCAGTCTGCATCGGCATTCATCGCGGAGATAAGCCCCAGGCCCCCGGCTTCGGCTACGGCTGCGGCCAATGCAGCGTCGGCAATCCAGGCCATACCGCCCTGAATAATGGGGTATTCGATATCAAGCAGGTCGCAAAGCGGCGTTCTAATCATATTTACACTCCTTAAAGACTGGCGTCGATCAGTTCCACAACATCTCCTACGGTCTGAAGGCCTTCGTTCATCTCGATGGTGATCCCGAATTCCTCTTCAAAGTTCATCACTAGCTCGACCGTGTCCAGGGAATCCAGCCCCAGGTCGGCAAACTTTGTCTCCATGGTTATCTCCGAAGCGTCACAGTCGTTGTAATCAACCAAAATTTTTACTACTTTGTCAAATGTTGTCATTTTCTTTTCCTCCACGTTATATTGTTTAGCCCATATTGGGAAAAACGCTATTTATTCCACCGTAAAACGCAGGCTCCGGTCGTAAACCCCCCGCCGAACGCGCTGAACACCAGAATATCGCCTTTTTTCAGCTTGCCTGAGCGGCTTGATTCATCAAGCATCAGAGGTATGCTCGCGGCCGAAGTATTGCCGTACTTTCCGATATTCGTAATATATTTGTATTGTGGAATTTTAAGCCGCTTCTGGGCCGCATCGATGATCCTGATGTTGGCCTGGTGCGGCAGGACATAATCGATCTCGGTTTTTGCGATGCCTGCTTCCTTAATCACTTCGAGGACGTCGTTGCACATGGCCGATACCGCAAATTTATACACATCCTGCCCGTGCATGACCAGGAACGTATCCGTTTCGCTTTTTTCGCTGTACGGGCAGTTGCCGGTCACATGCGGTATATATAGCGCTTCCGTGTTCCCCAGCGCGGTAAGCCTTATGGAAAGCAGGTCGTCTCCCGCCGCCAGGACCGCGGCGCCCGCGCCGTCGCCAAAGAGCACGCATGTCGCGCGGTCGTTCCAGTCAACCATCGTGGACATGGCCTCCGCAGCAAGAATCAAAACTTTTTTTGCTTTTTTCCGTGCAAAATACCCCGCCGCAACATCCAAAGCATAAATAAAGCCCGTGCAGGCGGCGTTTATGTCGAAAGCCGGGCATGAAGCCAAAGCCCCCAGCTTCTCATGGATTACGCAGGCAAGCGACGGCGATATGTAGTCGCCGCGTATGGTAGCACAGATGATAAGATCAAGCTCCTTTGCCGCTGTACCGGCGTCTTCAAGCGCCATAACGGCCGCCTTGAACAGAATATCCGACAAGGCTTCGTTCGTGCATATATGTCTTTCCTTTATTCCTGTCCGTGTGGTAATCCATTCGTCGCTTGTATCAACTATATTGGAAAGATCCGCATTTGTCTTTACACAATCGGGGACTGCGCTCCCCGTTCCGATAATTGAAAAACTCATTTGTCCTCCAACGAAACAAGCTTCTTTTTAAAAAAAGCGTTTAGTTTTTTAATGCCTTTAACCATAGCATTTTTTTCATCATCTGACAACTCCTTGGCAACCGACCTTACCATTTTCTCGTGAAAGTACCTGTGTACAGCATCTATCTTCAGCCCCAGTTCAGTCAGCGTTACATGAACCACTCTGCCGTCGTTCTCGCTTTTGACCTTTTTTACATATCCTTTTTTCATCAGTTTGTTTATCGCAACGGTGACGGAAGGAAGTGTGATGCTTAAATCGTCTGCAATATCGCTGATCGTTCTGCCCGGATCGTTCTTCTTCCCTACAGATTCAATGAGATGCATTTCACTGATGGACAGGTCGATTCTTTCCGACTTTCTTATTGCCTGTTCCTCAACTTTCAATATGCAGCGGAAGGTATCAACCAGGATTTCATTCAGTTCTACGGAAAAGGCATCCAAACCCTGTTGCCTCCATTTATTAGTTTGTCTATCTAATAATATGGACGTTTGTTTTTTTTGTCAAGATATACCTGCACGGCAGGATACAGCCTCTTTGCAAGTATTGCCGCTACAAAGCATTTGAAAACATCGCCGGGAAGAAGCAGCAGGAAACAGTATACCAGCACATAGTCCAAGCCAATCTGCTTATGCAGATAAAAATTTGAAATAATGTATAAATACGTCATCCCGATGACATATACGATCAAAACGCCGATAAATCCGGCCACAAAAAAGCGCGCTGCCGAAGCGGTCCTCTTTGCATGGGCAATCCTCCCCGCCGCGTATGTGCCGAAGAAAAAGCCCATGATATAGCCAAACGACGGCTGGAAAATATACCCCGGGCCTCCGCCGTTGGTAAACACCGGAATGCCGGCGAGTCCGATAAAAATATATACGCCCACCGCCAAAGCGCCGCGGTCGGCTCCCAGAAGCAGGCCGGCCAGGATGCAAAAGAATGTTTGCAGCGTAAACGGCACGCCAAACATCGGAATCTTAATAAATGCGCCGACCGCGATAAGCGCCGCAAACAACGCGCACAGTACAAGTACGAGTATTGTATGTTTATAGTCCGTTTTCCCGGCCATCACGCCACCCCCTGATGCTTACTTCCTCCGCATGCAGCGTAAACCTTCCGCCCGCGTTGTCTATTACGACCAGGCCGCCGTTTTCATCGATATCGACAGCCCTGCCTTTCATGGACTTGCCCGGGCCGGTAATCCATACCTCTTGCCCTAATACCACCGATCTTCTCTTATATTCCGGCAAATAATCCCCGGGCCGGGGCGCTGGCCCCATCTCCAGGATGTTGTCGATAACGGCCGCGACCAGACGGTCACGCGAAATGTCCTGCGGTTTCTCCTCGAAAAGCGCGGCGGCGGTATCCTGCAAATCCGGCGGCAGCTCCTCCCTGCGCATCCAAAAGTTTATCCCGATGCCTAAAACAATGCATGCGCCGCTCTTGCAGCCGCTGACGGTTTCGGCGAGTATGCCGCAGACCTTTTTGCCATTGACATGAAGATCGTTGACCCATTTTATTCCGGCGGCTATTCCCGTTACGGCTTCGATGGCGCTTGCCACCGCCACTGAAGCCGCCGTTGTTATAAGATACGGATGCGCGGCAGGCAGATCACTTTTCAGGATAATGCTCATGTAAACGCCTCTCATTGGCGGTGAGTAGAAACACCGGCCGAATCTGCCCCTGCCTTTGGTCTGTCCCTCGGATAATATGACCGTTCCGTGCCCTGCGCCTGCTATTGCGCGTTCTTTTGCTTCGTGATTCGTAGATGCAAGTGTGTCGAAAATGATTATATTACCGGAAACTTCACGGTTTTTTAAATAACCCCTTATTCCATCAACAGACAGCCTGTCAGTTTTTATCAGCTTCCATCCTCCTTTTTTCATTGTACCCATTATCGTACTGCGCTAAATATATTGTCAAACAAACCCTGGCTGTAGTCAAAACCGCCTTTGGTTGATTTTAATTTTAATCCTTGCATTTTGCAAGTATTCCTATGTTAATCCTGCGTATTCATGCCACACGTGCCGCAATCCGTCAAATCAGGTATATACAGTAATTTCTGGTTGAGACCGGAAAAAAACTGTGGTATCCTTGTTTCAATGGGGGGTGGCACGCAAATGTACAAACCTAAACCGGACTGGTTTAAAGTCAGCTATGACCATGAAGTGGTCGAAGATATACTTAAAATGATGGATAAGCTCTCGTTAAACACCGTTTGCACCGAGGCGCACTGTCCGAATATCGGCGAATGCTTTAAGAAGAATTCGGCAACGTTCATGATCATGGGCAAGAACTGCACGCGAAACTGTAGGTTCTGCATCGTTTCCAAGGGAGCGCTTGAGCCGCTCGACCCTGAGGAACCGAAAAACGTTGCGCGCGCGGCTAAACATATGAACCTTAAACATATCGTGATCACATCCGTCACGCGGGATGACCTGTCTGACGGCGGCGCCGCGCATTTTGCGCAGACGGTCCGCGAAGTGAAGGAAGCTCTGCCCGGATCTACCGTGGAGGTTCTTATCCCGGATTTCAATGGAGCGCACGAAAGCCTGGACATGGTCATCCATGAACGTCCGGACGTCATCGGGCACAACCTCGAAACCGTTCCTTCCCTGTACTCGGCGGTAAGGCCGCAGGCCAACTACGAAAGGTCGATCGGCGTTTTGCAATATGTGAAGGAAACGGCGCCGGATATCCTGACCAAAACCGGCATCATGGTGGGCCTTGGCGAGACCGAGGAAGAAATCACCGCCGTCATGGGCGATCTGGTACGGATAAAATGCGATATCATGACGATCGGCCAGTATCTGCGGCCGTCCAAAGAACACCTCGATGTCAAGGAATACATCACGCCTGAAACGTTCGAGCATTACAAGGCCGTAGGCGAAGGAATGGGCATCCGCTTCATAGCAAGCGGCCCGCTGGTACGAAGCTCGTACAAGGCGTCCGAAGCAATCAAGGCGATTAAAGGAGAAAAACAAGCATGATCTATATTGAAAACAATTCCATGGACCCGTTTTTCAATTTCGCGCTCGAATACTATATCATGCATGAGCTTGCGCTTGAGGACGACGTTTTTATGTTCTGGCGGACCGAGCCTACACTCATGATCGGGCGCAACCAGAACACGGCCGAGGAAATCAACAGCGCCTATGTAAAGGAAAAGAACATACACGTCGTCCGGCGCATCAGCGGCGGCGGAACGATCTACACCGATCCCGACGGCTGGCAGTTCAGCTTTATCATCAGGGGCAAGCCGCGCTCCGAAATCGATTTTAAGCTCTTTGCCAAGCCCGTACTGGATGCGCTCAATGATATGGGTGTGCCGGCATATTTCAGCAACCGGAACGACCTTTTAATCGACGGCAAAAAGTTTTCGGGCAACGCGCAGTGCAGCACCTCCAGGTGCATGCTCCATCACGGCTCACTCCTTTTTAACACCGATCTTGAGGAGCTGGTCCGGTCGTTGACCGTAGCCGACGACAAGATCATATCCAAAGGCATCAAGTCCGTGCGCCAGAGGGTAACCAATATACTCGAGCATATGGAAAAAAAGATCGATACGCTGGAGTTTAAGGAAATCATGCTCGGCTACCTGCTCAAGAACGTCGACGGGACATATGAACTCACCCCTGACGACATAAAGAGGGTCAACGAAATCGCGGACGGAAAATTCAGGCAGTGGGAGTGGAACTACGGCGAATCCCCCAAGTTCGAGATCACGAAAAGCAACCGGTTCGCAGGGGGGAAAGTCGAAGTGAACCTGAATGTGGATGAAGGACGCATCCAGGACTGCAAGATCTACGGCGACTTTTTCACGTACCGTGATATCGACGACATTTGCAAGGCATTGATAGGCTGCGCGTACAGGGAAGAGGATATCAGGAACGCACTTGAAAAAATCCACGCGTCGGACTATTTCTACCTCATCACGCTGGATGAGCTGATAAGCTGCATTATTTAGCACTCAAGCAATTTAAGATGCCAACGGCACGCCGGTGCCGTTGGCATTTCATTTCACTACGTTTTAAAGCGTTATGTCTATCTGCGGCTGCTGCTGTCCCAACAGGGACGCCAGTATCCGGCTGATGGAATCCTCTTCTTCCGAGGTAATCGTTCCCGACTGGACCAATGCATCGAGGGACTCCGCAAATGCATCGGACATGCCGTAGGCCTCCTGCGCCTGCCTTAGCTTTGCCGCCGTCTGCAGGGCGTCTTTGATGGCATCCATCTGGTTCTGCGTGAGCGTCCCGGATTCAAGCAGTTCTTCAAGCGGATCTACCGTTTCGCCGTCCGCATTCGAAAACGGCATGGTCTCAAATGCGCTTATGATCGCTTTTTCTTCCTCATCGCTCAGCGTCCCCGCTTCTACCAGGGAATCAAGCGCATCCTGCATAGCTGCCGGCACGCCCTCAGGCGGTGCGGACGGTCTTGCGTCCTGCACGGCCTCCTCCAATGCGCTGGTGATGGCGTCCAACTGGTCCTGCGTGAGCGTCCCGTCCTCGACAAGGGAATGGAGCGCATCCGATAATTCGGGGGGCATGCCCCCCGGCGGCATCGGCGGACGGTCCTTCGCGATGGATGCAAACGCGCCTGTGACCGCGTCCTTCTGGGTACTGGTAATCACGCCTGCGTCCACGAGCGTATCCAGGGCGCTCGAAACGCCCTCCTCCATGGTATTCTGCGATACCGGCACACTGTAGCTCTGCATCGCCGCTTCCAGTGCGGTCCGTATGGATTCCTCCTGCTCTTCCGAGATTGTACCGGATTGCACCAGTTGTTCAAGCGGACCGGTACCTGTGCTCTCATTTTTCTGCGTGCGCCCAGGCGCGCCTGCCGAAATTCTGTAAAGGCTGCTCAGTTGCGTGTTAGACAATGCTGAAACCGTACTCAAAAACAATACCCCCTTATGATGTAAATTTTGGGTTCTGTTGTTTTATCGTACAGGACTCCGGCAAAATAAACAGAATTTAAGATGTTTCACACAACCCTCACCCAACCGTCACATAACCGGGGGCTTTGCTTAATTCTGCCCGTACTGCGCATAATACACGGCGGTCTGTTCCTCCGCCTGCCTCGCGCCTTTTGAGCACTGCGGATTGGTCAACGGGCAGTGCCTGTGGCAGGCCGTACAGTACAGCTTCCCAAGGAATTCCTCCAAAGTGACCTGGTCTATAGCCGCAGGCGCAGCCGTAACGGCGGCATCATTCACGCCCGCGCTCCCGGACGTCTCAGACGGTACAAGTACAGTACTGTCTGTGACCTCCGACTGCCGGATTTGCGTCCCCGTATTGTTTTGGACGGACGGGGACAGTAGCCTGTAGAGGGAATCGTTGGCGATGAGCGAATATATGGTGGCCGAAGCGATCAGCCCGACGACCGTTCTCGATACAAGTACCTTCAGGCGCGCCGTCTGCTTTGCAAACTGCCGGACAACCCCCCTGATCCAGCGCCAGTGCAGGACGGTATGCACGATGAGCAGCAAAAGCGCCAGCCAGCTCGAAACGACGTGGACATCATGCCACAGGCCAATATCCCCTGCCGCGAGCCAGGGAAACAGGAACTGCGAGATGAAAAGCCCGCTTAAAATGGACATGCCTGTTGTAACCGCGATGATTATATTGAATATGTAGGCCGCCTTGACTTTGGGCTTGACGCTTTTCCAAAAGTTTCGCGTGATGCTTGCAATCCACTGCCGGTTGAGAACGAGATGTACGGAAAAGAGAACGGCAACCGTGACGCCCAGCACCTCGTGGAGCAATACCCCCGTTACGGCGGTGTTCATCGCCAGCAGGAACAAGGCTGCCATCAGAATATCTGTAAAAACCTTTATTTTTTTCGCTTTGTCCATTTTTGCCTCCGGGATTTTACTTTAGAATCATATTATCACGGCTGTGTGTCAGGTTTATGAGCGTTTTATGGCAATTTTGTGAACGCTCCCTCTTTGCGCTAAACCATCCTTACGGGTATTTTGCAAAAACTTGTTGACATCCTGTTACCCGTGATATAATTTCCTTGATTATACATTGGAGGGATGCCCTGTGGCTACCTATAAAAAACACTGTATCCATTGCGGCAAGCTCGTCCCGGGCGACGCACAAACATGCCCGTTCTGCGCAAACGACGATCCCTTTGTGATGCGCTGCCCCAAATGCCGCAACCCTGTTGAAAAAGGATGGAAGGTCTGCAGCGCGTGCGGGTTGCGCCTCACGGCGGTATGCTTTTCCTGCGGCAAGGAAACGCCGACCGCCAAAGCCTGCGTCCATTGCGGCGGGCCGGTACTGGTGCAGTGCCCCAACCGGAAATGCGCCGAGGTACAGATACTTACCGGAGAAGGCAAATGCGTTTTATGCGCGAAACCATTACTGAAAAAATAGGAGAATGAGATTATGGCAATGCAATCATTTACCCGGAATTATCAGGATCACAGTACGGAAGCGGGATTTGAATTCGTATTTGATTGCGACATCTGCGGTGACGGCTTCAAGACTTCTTTTGTCGAATGCCGTTCTTACAAGCGCGGCAGCTTCTTCAAGACGCTGAGCGACGGGATATCCGCAGGCGCGCGCCTCGTCGGCCTGCATAATGTGGCTTATAGTGTGGATCAGGGCAGCCATATCGCATCTAGGCGCTTTGACGGCATGACCCCGGAATGGCACAAGGAACACGAGGCTGCTTTTCAAAAGGCGATGAACGAGGCTAAGGAGCACTTCCATCGCTGCCACGGATGCCAGAAATGGGTCTGTGACGCATGCATCAACGACGAGGAAGGCTTGTGCGTGGAATGCGTGCCGCGTGAAAACATTGTGGTTGCACGCGCGCGGTCAGAACGGCTGGTGGAAGAGGTGCGCGAAAAGGCGTCTACGGCCAATGTGTTCCACGGAGACATCGAAAGCCGCCAGATCACCTGCCCGAACTGCGGGAAACCCGTCGCACAGGGAAAGTTCTGCAACAACTGCGGCGCATCGGTCGCCCTTGCGGTATGCAGCAACTGCGGCGCCCAGAACCAGCAGGGCGTGAAGTTCTGTAGCGAATGCGGCGCCCGGATGGGTTCGCCGACCTGTCCTGAGTGCGGTGCTGAAAACGTACCGGGTGCCAAATTCTGCAACGAGTGCGGCGCGAAACAGGGATAAAAGGCCGTTCACAAACTCCAAAGGAGTTTGTGATAGCAGAGGAGAAAACCATGGAGAGCGAAGAAACTACGGATATAACGCAGGAACAGGAAACCGCGCCGCCCCCGCCGCCTGTCTGGCCTCTTGCCTGGATCTGGCTTGATGAAAACGGAACCGAGGCTGATGCAAGCACGGGTACGGCCACGCCGGCGGACGACAGGCTTTCAGTGGCCGTTTCGGGCGGCATAGACTTTGCCGTGCCGTGGAGCGACATAGCTTCGGTAGAAGATGCGGATCACAGGTTATCGCTCAGGCTCTACGACGGCACCACGCTGGTGCTGCATAAGACCGGACGCATCCACGACGAACTGCAATCGGTGGTGATGGAGCACTTCGGCAGCGTAATACGCAGGGAAGCCCTGGCTGAGGAAGCCCTGTTGGCCGAATTCGACGGTTTCGCAACGCCCGAAAGCGGCGCAGGCCAAAACTGCCGCGTACTGGTCTATGAAACGGCGCTTTGCATGACGTTTGCAAGCGGGGATGTGGTTCGCATCCCTTTCGTTTTTGCAGATATCAACAGGGACGGCTACCAGTTTCATGTATCCCTCCCCGGCGGCACGGACTGGACGCTCGGGAAGCTCGGGCGCGAGACCGACCGTTTCAGCGCCGCCGTGGACACTGCCCTGTCGGCCATGCAAACGCGCGCGCTGGAATTCGTACGCACGCTCTCACCCTCGCTTTCGCCGTTGCAGGCGCGCAAGCTCGCCGTTTCTTTTTTGGACGGGCGCGCCGCCCGCGGAGCGGACATCCGGTCCGCCGCGCCGGACCTGTGGAAGGGGCTGGAGCGGGAGCTGGAAAAGGCTGGTCTTAACCAGCCGTGGAAAACACTGACGGAGCTGGATGCCGGCGAGCAGGCACGCATAGGCATAAAGCGCAGTCTGCTCTCAGGCGGTGAAGTATATTTATTTTTCATGGTGCCGGTGGTATGCGAGGGCAAATGCCGCATCGTACTCGAAGCCTCGTCCGACGCCTCGGGTTCACGGGCCACCTACGTGTTCGACGCCGGAGCTTTCGGTACGGAAGCAACGGACGCGGAGGAAGCCATGGACACACTGAACTACGGCCTGTACATGGTGAATTTCCGGCGCGAACCCATCTACCTCCCGGACGCGCAGCTTGAAAAACCGGCGTATCTGCGCTACAGGCGCGCCCTGCAGCGCGTCCCCGCGCTCACGCAGCTGCGGCGCGCATTTTTAGGCCGCGTACTGCACAATGAAGGGTGGAACGCCCGGCTTCAGAAGTTGCTCTCTTCGGACGGGCTATAAAAGCAAGGTGACCGGCGGGGAAATACTGGTCACATTCCTGGGCGGCGCGGTAAAGATACGGTTCCGTTTTGAAAACATCGCGTTTGCGGGTGCAGAGATATACTCCGGTAAAAGGATCGCGTGGGATGTCATCAGATGGGGAAATGCCCTGCAAGCACGAGAGCCTTACGGATCATCAAGAAAAAAGGACGGTTTAAAAACCACCTTATCGTATTCGACATAAGGCGACCGATGCGCTGAGGAGCCATGGCCTTGATGTTAAGCCGTTGCATAAAGGCTAACCTGCCTACTGCAAATATGTATAGCTACACAGCAAAAAAATCCGGTTTATGCAAACAACAAAAGAGGGATACGGCAAACGACGCCGGTATCCCTTTTTGTTCTGCCTTGAACTGCACGTCCTCCTGCGGGAGATTATTTGCCAGACTCGGCTTTAAACACATCCAGAGCGGCCTGCGCACAGAGCATATCCTCCTCGACGGAGCCGCCGCTCACGCCGACGCCGCCGATCACTTTCCCGTTGTACTGCAGCGGGAACCCGCCGCCGAATATGATCATCCTGTCCACCTGCTGAATGCCGTAGAGCGATGTGCCGGGCTGCGACACCGTCGCAAGCACATCGGTGGGTATCTTGACGGTTGCCGCCGTGTAGGCCTTGTTCTTCGAGATCTCGTTGCTCACCAGCAGGGCTTCGTCCATCCTGTGCGTCAGAATCAGCTTTGCGCCTTTGTCTACGACCGAAAAGAACATGGGCACGCCGATTTCCGCTGCTTTTTTCTCGACCGCAACCGACATCTTCCGCGCCATATTCAGGTTTACGCCGTAATCGCCGATTGCCGTTCCTGTAATGTTCTTTTCCGCATCGGTTTCGGTTACGACCGTATCGCCCGAGAGGCCTTCAGCGATTTCCTTGAATTTTTGCAGGCCGGCCTCGGCAACCGCCATGTCCTCCTCGACAGAGCCGCCGCTCACGCCGATGCCGCCGATGACCTGCCCGTTCAGCTTAATCGGGAAGCCTCCGCCGAAAATCACGATATTGCTCGAATTCTGGATGCCGTACAGGGACGTCCCGGGCTGTGCGACGGTTGCAACCACATCCGTGGGCAGTTTAATGGCAGCCGCGGTATAGGCCTTGTTGATGGATATTTCTTCGCTAACCAGAATCGCGTCCTCCATCCTGTTAATGGATACCAGATTTGCGCTGGCATCCACGATGGAGATATACATCGGCACGCCGATTTCTTTTGCCTTTGCTTCAGCTGCAATCGTCATTTTTTTCGCCAACGCCAGATTTAAAATAGCCCTGGGTGTTTTAATACCGGTATTGTTCGCTTCCAACATAATACAGCACTCCCCTCAAATTTTTTCCATTATATACCATACCGACCTATGAAAAAACACTAAATTGTACATATTATTAGAGAAATATATTTCAATATCGCTCAAAGTATTGTGCAGGAAATGACACAAACCTGCCCTGACCGGTCATTTCATTATAAACCGGCGGTACGAGCAAATACTTGTACATTACTGGTAAAAAAATGGAAAAACGAAAGAGCTTGTTATATAGGCGGCTGAGAACGCCAGCGAGAGCGACTGCACAAGGTAGTCCCCGGCTCTGAGCTTGAGTACCAGATAACTCACCCTTGTGGGGTATGCGCCGAATGCACGCGCTTCCATGGCCATGGACAGGTTCTGCGCGCGCTTGAGCACGCTCATCACCACCGGCGTCAACAGATACACATACACCTTGATCTTCTTGCCGAAGGGTATCTTTTTCAGGTTAACACCGCGAAGCTGGAGCGCGGTAAGCGAATCCCTGAGTTCCTCGGAAAAAATCGGCAGAAACCTTAATGCAATGGATACCATGAAAGCGATCATATGCGGTACCTTCCACTGCACAAGCCCCTGTACGGTGTCCCTGTAATTTATGGTCGTCATGATGGAGGCGGATGTGAAGATCACCAGCAGGCGCATAAACGTTTTAATGCCCAACAAAACACCCTTGGCGGTAAAAACGTTGATGGAAAAGACGCTTAAAAGCACATGGGTGTCGGGCGTGCATATGCTTTGCACCAGGGAAATGGTCAGCAACAGATAGATGAACCGCCTGAACCTTTTGATGAGGCGCCAGAAATTTACACCGAACAAAAGGGCAACGGCAATGGTGATGATACCCGAACCCAGCAGATAATAGATGTCCTGTACCGCGAGCACGATAGTCGAAAGGCAGAGTACAACAATCAAAAGGCTGCGCGGGTCGAGCTTAGGTGCATTCATCTCGTATGACCCTGCCTTCCTCCATCGTGATAACCCTTTGGGCATATCTTTCCACAAACCCGTCGTCATGCGTGATCACGGTTATCCCGATGCCTTTTTCGCGCAGGTCCCTGAGCATTTCGTACAGGACCTCTTTCCTTTCCCTGTCCAGCGCGGTGGACGGCTCGTCCAGCAGCAAGAAACCCGGCTCGTTGGTGAATATGGCCGCGATCACCAGCCGCTGCTTTTCCCCGCGGCTGAGCTTTAAGGGAAGCGCGTCCCGCAGATGCTCCAGATGAAACGCCTTAAGGAGCGTGTCGCATTTCTCCTTCGCCTTTTCCGGCGGCACGCCCAGAAGCTCCTGCGAAAAGGTGATCTCTTCCTCGACCGTCTGCGCGAAAATCTGCCGTTCGGGGTTTTGAAACAGGTAGCCTATCTTTTTCCCGAAGTCGTGCAGCGCCATCTTTTTCGTGTCGGCCCCGCACAGCAAAATCTCGCCCGACTGCGGCTTTAATATGCCGGCCATCAGCTTGCCCAGCGTCGTCTTGCCCGACCCGTTCTGCCCGACGATCGCGGTGATCCGGGAAACATCGAACGCCAGGGATATGTTCTCAACAGAAAAGCTGCCGCCGGGATACCGGTAGCATACGTCCTGCAATTCGATATAGGGAGTGTCGTTACAGCGCATGTCATCCATCGTCAAAGCGCTCCGTCATAGGGATGGAGTTTGCCCTCGCGCATCACGAGGACTCTGTCGGCCACATCCATATTGTCAAAATCATGTTCCACCATGATGATCGTTCTCCCGTTGTTTTTCAGCTTGACGATCATATCCTTTATGAGCTGCCTGCCGCTCTTATCTATCTGCGACATCGTCTCGTCAAAAATGAGTATCTGCGGGCGCATGCTCAGTACGGAAGCAAGCGCGATGAGCTGCTTCTGCCCGCCCGAGAGCTTTTCGGGATTGGCATACCGGTATTCCCGCATGCCGACAATATCCAGCGCTTCCTCAATCCGCCTGCCGATCTCGTCGCGCGGCAGGCAGAGGTTTTCAGGGCCGAACGCCACCTCGTCCTCTATCGTAGGGGAAAAAAGCTGGTCGTCTGGCTCCTGGAACACAATGCCGAGTCTGGTTGCCGCTTCCGCGATCTTCATTTCACCGATATCTTTCGAAAAGATGCGGATATCGCCCTTTATCCTGCCCCTGATGAGCTTTGGGGCAATACCGCAAATGCAGTAGCAAAGCGTACTCTTGCCGCTGCCGCTCAAACCGGCAACGGCAAGCACTTCGCCTTTTTTTGCGGTAAGCGTGACACCGTTTAAAACGTTTCTGTCCTCTCCCGCATACCTGAAATACAGGTTTTCAACTTTGACAGGATATCGCGTATTCTCCATCTGCGGCCCTTTCATGTTTAGTCCTTCATACCGGCTCTTTTTGATCCGTCTCGATATCGATATCCTCTTCCTCTTTTTTATGGTCAGGGTTCAACCGGTTCACCTGCTTTGACAGCGCATAGGCAAGGACCCCGCCCAGCCCGCCGGACAGCGCGCTGGCGCAAATAACGAGCAGCAGGGGAACGGGGGGTAGGTTGAAATACGTAAAGTTCACCATCACCGAACCCATGATGTTTGCAACGATCCCGCCCGCAAAGCATTCGATGGAGGATAACGGCTTTTCGGATGTCCTGCCCAACCGCGTCAAAAAGAACAGGACCTCCACGCCTATGCCGGGGAGGGCGTATATCACGATGCTCATGATGCCCTGGGAGCCGAACGTGCCGGTGGCCATTACGATGATCGCCTGCACGATGCATATGAGCAGCGCCGTGAACCTCTTGCGCACGATGGCGTACCCCAGCACGATGAACAGCATATAGATGCCTCCCGCAACCGCGCCCCCGGGTATGAACAGCGGGCCGGTGATAACCTGCGCGAGCGGCTGTATCACGGCCTTGACCGCTATGCCCAGCGCCGCCATCATGGCGATGACGATGATGTCATACAACGAGAACCTTTCCATTATCCTTTTCACGCCTGACTCCCCCCTTGCGCGGTCATTACCCGGAATTTCAGCGGATCTTAATCGATTCGACATATTTGGTCCAGTTCTGTTTGAACTCTTCGTTCTTCGCGATGATGTAGAAAACGTCCTTGCCGCCTTCGTCTTTGAGCGTCTCGCAGTCCATCTCATAGGTCAGATACAGCTTGTCGGGATCATCGAGCTGCGCTTTGGAATATACCGATGAAAACCCGTCCGTGGACGTAACCAGTATATCGGTGATCTTATCGGTATTCACGCCGATTTTTTGCAGGAGTTCTTTCAAAAGCACGCCCTTGTGCGCGTTCTCCTCAGGCCCGGTCTTGCTCGTGGCCTGCTTGGTGGTAAATTTGGCGATTCCCATATCCGTTAGCGTGTCCATCGTTACATCAGTTTTCGTGCCGTCGGCTTTTGTCACGGTCATTTTGGCCGTGCTCGCGGGGCTGCTGGTCTGGCTCGTCGCTGCCTGCTGATTGCAGGCAGCGAGCAGAAAGACTGCCGTAAGTACAAGCGTTACGATACCCAGTTTCCTTTTCATCCTATTTCCCTCCGTCCCATAGAATATAAGGTATGATCATGTCCTGAGGTAAAAATTCCCCGTGATTCTTTCCGCTGCCCTCATCGTGCACGCCGTGGTCCGCAACGATGATGACGCACCCGTCAAAGCCGCTTGCTAGCGCCTTCACGTACGTATCCGAGCTTGCGATTACCTTTGTCATCTTTTGTGCGTCGCCCGCGTGTCCGGCATCGTCGATGGCATGGAAGTGTACGGCGTAGAGATCGGCCTCGTCCTTGGACATGGCGTCCCTGATGCATGCGAAGATCTCATCGTCGGTATTACCGTCGCCGTTTCTGTCCGAATTAAGCACAGGCGTGCCGCTGGTCTTGACGATGAGCTTGTCGCCTTCCACATAGACTGATTTTTTCCCCAATGCGGTTGCCGCCTTGAAGATGTCCTCCGCCTTCAAATCTTTCTGCCGAAACCAGACCCCGTTTTTATCGGGGCCTTCCCCTGTTAGAATGGCGGCCATTCCGGCGTTCGTAACGGGGATGAAGACCGTGCTTGCTTTCTGCGCCTCCCCCAGCGAACCGATAAACGGAATCAGTCCCTGCTTCAGCGCATCCTCGTATTGGCCGTATCCGAACCCGTCCAGTATGACGATCAGGACTTTTTTGTTTTGTTTCAGCGCTTTCAGCGCATCCTCCTTGACGTCGGTGTTACTCTTTTGGGGCGGATTGATGAGGATGCCCCTCGCATTTTTCATCTCCGTTTTCCGATCCGAGAACATGTATGTAAGGCTGTTTTTTTCGATCTTGATTACGCCGGGCGCAGCGTCATAAGCGTACCCGCCTTCCTCCCCGACCACCAGAACGTTGCTGATTTTCTGGCCGGCTTCTCCCGCCAGCGACGCGAGGCTTACGTATTTATAGACGTTGTACTGCGTGGCCGTAAGGGTCTTCCCGTCCGACTCCATCTTGGAAGTGCCGCCGGTTTTGACGCCGACCGCATAACCTCTCTTTAAAAGGTTACCAGGCGTAAGCGTAAACAGAAGCTGGCTGTCCGAGACGATGTTTAAGGCGTTGTCGGTCTCAAGATCGTTTGATACCACGGCGATAGAGCTGATCTGCTTCATGTTGGAGAGCACAGGGTGCCGCGTATTAACGGCTTCCCAGCCGTTTTTCCCGTCTTCGGGGGCGATGATGTAGCACCCCGCAAGGTCGTCTGATGCTATCTCGGCCATCAGAGAATCTTTGGTCATGAAAAGAATGCTGTTGCTTTTCGCAAGCGGCTGCACCTTTGCTAGGATATCGCTTAAAGGAATGCCTGCAAACGTATTGCCTTTGTACGCAAACTGCTCTGTTTTAAACCCGCCGCCATCGGTTATGGACAGCGCCTTTGCCACATCCCCGATGACATCGAGGGATTGCGCGGGCGTCTGCGTTTTTGGGGGAAACAGGAGCACCCCCGCTAATACCACAACGGCGGCCAAACCCACGGCTATCCATGCCCGTGCTCTAAAAATCTCTTTCATATCGCGTTTCCTTCTTCAATAGCGGTTACTGCCGCATCGGGCTGCATCGCATACTCAGCCGAGCGCCTCGTCTTCATGGTCTCGAGTTCGTTTTTCATTTCAGACAGGACCGTTGCCTCATTGATGCCTGCGTCTTCACTGATGTATCGCAGCAGGCGCCTGCAAAGCTGCATCTTCAATACCGAAAAGGCGGGGTCATACGTCAGGATAAATGCCAAAAGTCTGCCGAAATCCGTTTCGATCCTGCCGCTGCGGGCGTCCTCGTAATCAAATCCGTACAGTTCCCCGTTGGAGACGATGAAATTGCGCAGGTTGATATCGAAAAAGATCATGCCGGTGGCGCTTTGAAATGTCCTGAGCCAGTCGCACAGCCTGAAAAACGCAGGCAGGATCTGCGTTTCGCAATCCGAAGCTTCCGCTTCGTCAAGGAGCGCGCACAGGGTCTTTCCCTCGATGTATTCATACCGTATCGTATCTTTCGACTTCCCCAGCACCCGGGGAGCCGCAAGGCCGCTTGACTGCACGCGGCCGTTGATCTTGATCTCCTTTTGCTTTTTCACCCTGTCGTAAAACCGTTTTTCAATGCATATCCCCTCCGGCAGCGTTTCATCCGCAACGAGGGACACGTCGTTTTGCTTGCTTTTAAAGCGCGTTATCGTATTCATGGCAGAAACCCGTCCCCTATTTCAATCCTGACAGGCGCATAGGGCTGGTATCCGTCCAGTTCCCGTACCACGCCAAGCACCGCGTTTTGGAGGATCTTTTGGACAAAAGGCGCCATCGTTATGTTCTTGCCGTTTATGGAAAGCCGCACCGTTCCAAAAGACAGCGGGCAGTCCTCCCGTTTGGCTTCACCGGCGAGTATCCTTTTGCACAGCGCCTCGCAGCTATACCCGCAGGCGCCGCAGCATTTGGGATCGATATTCGGGAGCATTGTAAAGACCTTTTCGCAGGCCAACTCGACAAGCCGCTCAGGCTCCTTCATGCAGTTGATGACCGGCAGCCCCTTATATTCATCCAGTTCCTTGGCGATCACGCCCGATATGGCGAACACGCATGCGTCCAGCCGCTCGTCAATCTCCTTCGTGTTGTGCGCCGTGATGATTTTGGGCGCGAAAATATCGCTGACGCCCTCCAGCACGACATAGTCGTGGCTGTAGCAGGACAGCACCTGCCTGATGGGCAGCTTCTCCCCGAAAAGGATGTCCGTTTCGTTCAGGCCCAGCGCCGTAACAAGCTGGGAACCGGCTTTTTTATGCCGGTCAGTGTTCGTGCCCTCGGTGTCCATCGCAAATTCTTCAAAATGGATCTCCTTTACCGACCCGACCGAAT
>JBMOLJ010000014.1:0-20670 GCA_049324235.1 Bacillota bacterium | reverse complement strand
CCAATAAAACATCCCTACCAAAAATGGTTTCAGCATGCCCGTGGATTCTTATTTTTTCAAACATGGGTTGTAGTTTGTCATCTTTAATATCATACATTATGCATTTATCGTGATTGTATACGCCATCATCGCTCTGTTCCGCTAGAAGAAACGGCCGCGCATAGAATCTGGCCATTTTCCCATTAAACTCTTGTACCATCACCGCCTTTGTTTTATTCTTTATCCTTTTCAGTTTCTGTAATTGCTCATCGTATTCTCGGTACAACACGTCGTCGCGATGGTGCTCAAAACTACTTGTCCCATCAAGCAGAAAATCAATATCCAGATAAAGGGCAACACCTAAAAATTCTTCAAGCATATCGACCTTACGCCCCAGGTCGTTACATTTGAAAATATTGCGTAGACGTTTTTCCCATGACGCATCAAATCCGAGCTCCGAAATAAAACTCCTGCAATTCTTAAAATAAGGTTCTCCCGAATCTCCCATCCAGTATTGAGCAATAATCTTACCTTGTTTAAACAATACTAGGTATATAAAGTCGTCGTCGAAATACTGAAAAGAGAGGATGGGTTCCACAAGTGTTTTTGAAAGCTTCTTCGCGACTTTCTCGGTGGCTCCGTCCCTGAATTCTCTACAAAAGACGCTCGTCCATTCCTTTGATATTTCATCGACCATGTATTCTCCTTGATGAAGTAATTTTTTGACTTCATCAGGATTACCTTTATATACATGAAGATTTCCAAGACTAGTACCCATAGATTCCCCCTGTAGTCACTGTTCAAATCTCATTTGAATCAGTTCTACATTGTTGTTTGTAATTCCTTCCCAATAGTTGGAAAAAGGCAGATTTTCCTGCCTTTTCCCTAAATATGTGTTAAACAAATGGCTAGTTTGAGGCTGACTATGATTTACGCTTTTTTATCTGTAAGAAAACAACTCCACCCAGAATAAATAAGCATAGCCCTATCGTTATAGCGACACGCATAACGCGCCCCTCCTTTACAAAAATAATCCGTAGAGATATTTGATTAAGACTGAACCGCCTGCTCCGATTGATAGTAACGGTGCGATTGGAATCTGCAGTTTAACCGTCTTGGTCTTTACCAGCGAATAAACCATCAGGCCGATGAGCACCGGTACGATCAACGCCAAGGCAACAACTGTATTCATGAACCCCAAATACAGGGCAATTACCATTACGAGCTTCACGTCTCCCGCGCCCATTCCGTTCTTCAGCCATGCAACAAAGAAAGGGACGGCGAACATCAATCCTGCCGGATACTGCCACCACACACCACCCATCAAAGCTGTAAACACCGTTTGCACAATACCCAGGCATAAAAGCACGACAATTGCTTTATTGGGAATAAGACGCTTTTTCACATCAGTAATACTGCACCATAGGAGCAAGGCAAGAAAAAAAGCGTCCATCAGGACGCCTGAAATCAATTCCATATACTACCTCCGAATTGTCGTGATCCGGTCATACATATCGCCGTCTATGGTTACGTTGTCCGTTGCATATCCGTAGAGTTGTCCTGCAGGACTCCATGCGTAAAACGCCTGTACCATCGCGGTGTATTCCATATCAGGAAACCATAGCGGCACGTAATGCAGGCGGCTTGCCGTAACCGAATACGGATTGACAGCGTATCGCCACGTAATAACCTTATCGCCCGTATCCCCTATCTCTACTTCCAGGCTGTCACTTACATATTGCCATGTGCTTGTCTGCCCATACCCGCTTTCGGGGTAGCGCACCCATGCCATTTGCGCGCCAATCAACTTTTGGGGCTGGTCATAGTTGGTAGTAAAGGTCGTTGTACAGGTTGCCTGCACGCCGTATCCGGATTCCATGACATCCGGCCTATCGTCGTAGGCGATTCTGCCGTCCGGCGATATGTCAAATTCGGTAGTCAGTCTTGCCCAATATGTCTTCGTGATATAACTCCCATTCTCCAGCCTCACTTCCTGCCATGTATGATAAGCCGAATTAGTCACCGATGGCAAAAGGCGCAAACCGAATACGCTGTATTGCTGCTCCATAAAAACATTATCCGGATCAATCACGACGGAGGAAGGGAGAGCAATCACCGAAATGCTCTTTGAAAATACGTTGTTGCTCTCGTTGTTTTCTTCTATTGCATTGGAAGGGTCAGCCGAGAATTTCACTGCGTACATTCCCGTATCTTCTGGAACTGTCAAGCGGAATACCGCGAGATTGCTGCCGTTTCCTGGAACTGGAATGGATTCATTAAGAACGATGTCGCCTACGGTGAGCCGTACCTCCACAGACGGGGCATCCTGCGCCGTAAGATTCTTCACCGTTGCGGACACAACAACCTCTTTGCCTGCGTACCAGTCGACTGCCGTGCTGTCTGTGATGGTAATATCGGGACGCAGGTCATTAACTCCCAAGGTCGCCGTACGCGTGTTGTTGTTCTCGTTGCTCTCCGCAATTGTATTATTTGGATCGATAGTTGCCTTCAGGGTAATGTTTTGCGGCGTTAATGCCGCTGGCGCAGTAAAAGTAAAGGTTAGCGTCGAACTGCCGTTTGCTTCCAACGCCGGAACGTTTTTGCTCTGTGTGCCAATGCCGCTGATCTCCAGCTTCATCGTCGTTGACGGGGCGCTTAGATTCCCGATGTTGGCTGCACGTGCGGTTACCGTGACGGTCTCTCCCGCTTCATAAGTGCTTTTATCCGAATACAGAGACGACACTGTGAGGTCGGGCAACGCGCCCACCACAGTAATATTGGTACTTCGCGTGTTGTTGGTTTCGTCAAGCTCTACGATCTTATTGTTCGGATCTGCAGCTGCAGTCAAGCTGATGGTCTTTGTTCCCGTTACGGACGGTGCCGTAAAGGTGCAGGTAACAGTAGCGGTGCCGCCTGCTACGATGCTTCCCGTCGTTTTGGTGATGGCGGTAATATATGCGGAGCTTAATTTAACCTCGCAAGCAGGAACGCTTGCCTTGCCCTGGTTTTTCACGATGGCGGTGACCGTAACGGTTTCGCCTGAGTTATATGAAGTTTTGTTTGCCGTCAGGCTGCTGATCGTTAAGTCCGGTTTTGCGGCGTTTATCACCACAGTTATGCTTCTGGTATTGTTTGTCTCATCAAGTTCAGTAATGGCATTTGCCGAATCCGCTTTTGCCGTCAGCTTTAGATTGGTATTGCTCGTATAGGTCGGAGCGGTAAAGGTAAATGTGATCATTCTGGTTGCATCGACGCCTAAAGACGCTATGCTTATGTTCTGCGTCGTAATTGCACTTGATGAAAGCGATACCTTAAACGCACCGGTGCTGCCGGTCCCCTGATTCTTTATGGTTGCCGTCACCGTCACCGTTTCGCCCGCTTCATAGCTTGCCTTATTGGTAGTCAATGCGGATACAATCAGATCAGGAACGGCGGGCGTCTTTATTGATATGGATGCGGAGGCCGCAACGGTTGATGTTCCCGTAACAACGGTGACGATCGACTGTATGCTGCTGGAACTCGCGTCATATGCCGCCATGTTTGCCCGCATTCGATTGTCATAACCGGTTGCTGAAAGAGTATAGCTTTTGTTTGAGTTTGCCTTGCTCATAGGGATTTTTACGGTGAGGACATCACCGCTTTTCCCGGTATATCCGGTTACCGTCGAGCCGCTTGGCAAAGCGCCTTTATTCAGGGTATATCCTTTATTCAGATTGGTCAGCGTTACTCTCGTTGTGCCCACAAAGTAGCTGCCGGATATGCTCATGCTCATGGATGAAAAAGCAACCTTGTGGGGCATCAGCGCTTGCGCCCGTGCTTTGATGAGAAGCTCAATGGAATATTGCAATACCGCCTTTTGTCCGGGATTTGCCCGCACCTTGCCGGGTATCGTCCCGTTTGCCGCGAAGGCGCGAAGTTGTGCGTCGGTGTATGAACCAAAGTTGGTGAACTTATAGAACTGGGGTTCGCCTTGCTCCGACAACCAAAACCTTATTGCGTTGGCAGTCGCATACCGCGCCTGGGACGCTGTCAACCCCCCTGAAGAATACGGATAGCCGTTTTCAAGTATGATACGAAGTCCCGTCAGCGTTCTCCCCGAATAGTTTCCAAGTATATCCGTATCGGAGTATGAGGAATTCGAGGGCGACGTTTTTTTGTGCTCGAGGCAGTAGGCTATTTGCTCAGGCGATGTGCCTGTAATATAGTGCTCGGGCGTAGATAATCCCGTCCATACATTATTGGCGTTGTAGTATTGAAAATAGTCGGAGGTATTTCTTGTACTCACCCTTACCGATGCGGCAAATGCGCTCTGCATTAATAAGAGTAATAAGCACACAAGGGCAAAGATAAATATAGTGATTCTTTTCCGCTTCATGTTTTCAACTCCTTTCCCCGCGTTAATTCACGTACAGTATACTGGTGCACATCTGCATGGGAACACGGACAACGCCGATGCTCCCTATTGCCCACGGGAGCGGCATAACAAAAACTGCGTCGATATGCATCGTCTTATCCGAGATTTCGATCTGCATATTTTCAAGACGGTATATCAGCTTATCGCCAGTTCGCTTTACCCAATCGCCGTCCTCCTGGGTCCAGCCTGATGCAATCATATTGTCTCTAAACAATGCTTCTGCCGGTTCAGCCGGAACTTCCAGCACCATATCGCGGACATTGTCGTTCTCCATGGCTCTGTCCACGGTAACAGTCGCCGCACGTTGCAACTCATTTTCCGCTGTCTGATATTTGGCGTACACGGTAACGCCCGAATAGACTACGACCGATAAGACACAAAGCGCAAGTATGATGAACACCGCCCAAAGTAGCGAGCTTCCGTTCTGTTCCCTGAGAAAGCGTTTCACTTGTGATACACCTCCGAAATGCCCTGGGCAGAAGCGGATATCTTAACGTTAATGGCAATCGGTTCACCAAAAGCCGGGCGCATAATGACGATAGGCACGGTCTTTGTCACGGTTACGACAAACGATGTCTTTAGCTGTATGGTCTTTTGCGCCTCGTTCTCCCAGACGGTATTAATAGAAACACTGTCCGGCTTTATGAAGTTTTCATCTTCCGTAACGGATTGCAGGGTTTTGTCATCCGCCTTACCGTTTAGCTCCACCGTTCTTGCAATGTACTTTGCGGTTTGGTTCAGGCTCTGTTGTGCGGTGAATATGGGGAATAAGGCCATCAGTGAAGCCATCAGCGCAAAGATAATAAGCATTGTAATAGCAACGTCTACATATCCTTCGCCGGTTTGATCGCGTATGAATTTTCGTTTCATACCAAGCTCCTTTCCCAATGGAAAAGGGGACTGCAGTACAGTCCCCCGTGCCATCGGTATCCTTTGTTTAAGGCAGTACGTTTACGTTGGTCAGTTCTCCGGAAATCTTGGTAATGAGATCCTGGAAGAGATTGGGCATGGCGGCGTTCATGATGAGCAGGATGGCTGCTCCGATGACAACCACAATGAGAATTTTCATCGCCACATCCAGGAACCCTTCGCCCTTTTGTTCGGTCATAAAACGGTTGAACACTTTCCTTACTTTCTGCATATACGTTTCTCCTTTATTGAATTGTACGTTTTATGAAAAATCCGCTTTCCAAGGCGGCAGAAAAAAAACAGCCTCCTTTCAGTGGCCGCTTGAAAAACGGATGAATCCTGGTTTGAGCTTTTAGAAACCTACGGCTTGTAAGTTATTGATGATGAGAAGGATAAGGGGAATCATGAACATGAGTATCAATAAGACGGTCAGTATGAACGAAGCTACCTTGATTCTGCCCGGACGTTTCTCCATGATCCTTCTGAGCGTTTCCCGTTCCTTTGCACGGATATCCTGTTCGAGCACCAGGAGGCTGGTACGTTGATCAACACCCTGATGGACACCGCAGAGAATCGCGCATAACGCTGTAAAGGCCGGAATCCCGAGCCGTGCGTCCATGCTGCGTAAGGCAGCCTCCTGATTGCCTGTTTTCAGATCAACCAGCAACCGGTCAACCTCAGCGCTCATCGCTTTACCCGCAACCTTCCGGTACTTTTCGAAGAAAGCGAGCAGATCACGGTTATCATGCAGCGAATAATTGAGTGTTTCGACCAGTCTTGGCAACTCTGCTTCAATCTCACGGTTAAGTGCCTCCACCTTTTTCCTGACCGCCTGCATACTGCGAAAATATGAGAGCAGGGCAGCAACTGCTGTAAGCAAAGACAGCGCCGGAATACCAAGAGCAATGAATATCATCCCGTTCGCCGCCAGGAGCATTGCCTTTGCCTTTTGTTTTGCAGTAAATTTCTGTGGAATTTGTTTGATGTTGAGCCGTAAAAAATCTGCCCGCAGACGCCTTTGCCTGTATTCGCTCATAGGCAGAAACCTTGAAATAACCTTTGCGAGAGGCAATAGAGCCGCTTCCAGCTTTTGCGTAAGGCCGCGTTTCCCATGTGTGTTCCGCAACGCTTCAACGGCTTTTCCGGAAGGCAGGCATAACGCAGCCTGTGCGATACGGTATAAGCCAAATGCGGTAAATAGGACGGTAATCATGGTCAGTAGGAACATCATCCCTTTTCACCACCTTCCACCGGCCTGTAAAGCTGTGATACCCACGCCGCGGTCGCAAGCACTACAGCCAGCACACCCGCAAGCGTGATCTTCCCGGCAAGCGTATTCGTGAGCATGTCGTACCACTCGGGCATCATGCATCCCATCAGGGGGATGGCCCCCAGTACGATCAGCACGGTCAAAACATAGTCGCTCGTCTGCTTTCTGATGGTTGTATCCACCTCAAGCTGGACCCGCCGGATTTCGCCCAACCTTCCCACGATACCAGACAGGGCATAACGCAATTGCCTGTCTTGCTGGCATTGAATCAACACATTGCACCAGTCCCTCCAGTAGCGGTTGCCGATCTTATCCCGCATGCTTTGCAAGGCTTTTACTACATCCGAATCTATGAGCTGCGTTTGCATAAAAAACTGTTTGAACACTTCGTCAATGGGAGCCGGGAGTAAATGCAGGCTGCTCTCAACCGCGCTGATTAAATCGCCGCTTGCAATATAGCTATTCGTGACGGTACTCATGGCGCTTTCCAGCTTTTCATGTAAGCTGCGCACATAGTCGCCTGTCCGTATGCGAATGACGATAAGCGGCGAGCAACCTAATCCGATTGCCAGAACAAATGTAGCAAGAAGATTATCCAAGGCCAGGCCGATGATCAATCCAAATGCAGATAGGAGAGCCGCCATCCACTTATAGGTGGCAAACTGTTCGCCCATACCAGATGCGTCCAGCATTTGTTTTGTATTCTGTATCGTCCTTCCGAGCCTGCCCTGAGGTTTGCCGGCAATTTGCCTGATACGTTTTTGCCTTTCATACCTTTTACAGAAAGCCTTACAAAGCCTTCCCATCACATCGGACAACCGAACTCTTAGGAATAAAAATAACCCTGCTGTAATGAGCAGGGCGCAGATTGATCTGAGTATCACGTTTACACCTTCCTTGCGCGGTCGATCTCCGCTTGACTTGCACCGTTCTCCAGCATGGTCTGTGCAAGACCTTCCGATATGCCTCCCACCCTTATGAACTCTCCCGAGCCCTTGCCGTCCATCTCAAAGCTGTATAGCGTAATGGCTTCCAGTACTCCATCCTCCACGCCTGTAGCCTCAATAATTTCCATGATACGGCGCGTTCCGTCCTTTAACTGCTTTTTGAACACCATAATGGGATAGGCTTCCGCCAGAAAGCTCATGATGATGCCGGAAGATATGTTTGTCCCCGACATCTGGCACATGGATAGCATGCGGCCATACGCCTTCCTTGCGGAATTGGCATGAAGGCTTGTAACAACCGTATGCCCTGTACGTGCCGCCTCCTGCGCTACCATCGCTTCCCCGCCGCGCATTTCAGCCACGGCAATGATATCCGGCGAAAAGCGCATTGCCTTCCTTAGGAGGTCATTCATATCAATGTTTGCGTTTGCCATATCGCTTGGCCGGATGCAGGTGTGAATGACCCGGTTTAGCGTCCTCCCTGCGGCGTCCTCGTTTACCAAATCCAGCTCTCGGGTCTCTTCGATGGTGTAGATGCGCTTATCGGCATCTACCGAATTGAGCAAATATGAAAGGTCGGTGGTTTTCCCGCTTCCTGTTTTCCCTGCGACGCCAACAGAAACGCCGTGATTGACGCACAGCACAAGAAAGTCAAGCATCTCCGGCGTAGCCGTTTTCCATTCCACCAGCCGCTCTTTCGTCACTCTGGCCATACGCTGCCTGCGCAATGAGAACGCAACGCCGCACCGTCTGTCCGCAACAGGTGGTATCATTGCCGACAGCCGGATTCCCTGGGTGATATAGCTGTCCACGATGGGTTTGGTACCGTCCAAAATGTGACCGCCCAGCCGCACCATCTTGCGGAGTGTATCCTCCGCGTGCTTCGGGGAATGAAAGTGCTCAGGAATCTTTTCCCATCCTGATCGCGTGACAATCTCAATATCATTCCAGGCGTTCCCGTTGATTTCCTCAACCGAGGGATCGGAAATATACCGATCCAGGAACCCGAAGCCGACCATGTCCCCATATATTCTGTCCGTCAGCTGCTGCATGCTAAGACCGGCAATGCACAGATGCTGTTCGTCGATGTATTCACCGATGAGCCGCTTTACAATCGCCGCAGATGATTCCTCCTCTATACTCTGTGCAAACTCATCGGCATGGGCCTCGCTGATATACGCGCGGGTCTGTTCGAGGATGGCCTCATAGTCGTTTTTCTCTTGGTATTCATCTACCTGCTGATTGTATGCAATCTCCCGAAATGTCCGGTTCAAATGCTCTCAGCCCCCTTTAGTTGCGTATAGAGCTTCCGCACAGCCTTGGCATAGCGAAGGGCATTTGGTGTCGTGCCATTCAGTGGCGATGCATCAGTATCCCTCATTTGCCTGAATTCGTTCACATAGGGAAGCGCCGTAGCGAAATACATGTCCATCGCTTTTTCGATTTTCTGGAGGTTCTGATGCTTATCCACCAATGTAGCAACGGGGAGTATGCGCCCCTGTGCGCTCATGCTTTCTATAAGCGGTTTAACCGCATTGAACCAGCATATGCCCTGCACATCCGGCGTGACGGGAATGATTATCCAGTCCGCGTGGATAAGGGCACAGGGTACGAACGGGTCGGTGCGTTGCCCAGAGAGGTCCAGTATTACAACGTCCGCTACTGTTTGGCAGCCTTCAATGAAGTCCTTTGCGTGGTTGTCCGCTTCCAACCCGATTTCGTACGAAAGGTAATCATCTTTGTCCGTTAACCCGGCATAGAATAAGCTTTTATGCCTGGGATGTTGATGCAGATAGTGCGGTACATCATTTGTGCCGATTCCTGCTATGGCTCTCCCCAATGATGTGACACCATCGAGATGTTGCCCCGAAAGTCGCATCGGAAGGGTTGGCTGTGTTAAATCCGTATCGATGATGGCGGTAATCTTATGTTTCATAAACAAGCTGCCTAAAGCGTCGGCCAGCGTGCTCTTGCCTATGCCGTCACGTCCCCATATCGCAATCAACATGCTACTTCACCTCCTGATTTACATTCATTATCCGTTTATCATCGGGAATGTATTTTGCTGCATCGTTCCCTCTTGCAACAAAGGCCAGATGAATGATCCCCTGTTGCTCAAGTTCTCCAAGCAGCAATGCCTGGTCCTGAGTTGCGTAGAAGGACACTGTAACGGGCAGGCTGTTCGCTTTATCCTTGCCCGGATTGGCATTCATGTCTGCGTTTGCTCCTTCTTTGGTTGTCACCATGCATACCTCCAGGTACTGCAGTTCGGGATAGATCACCGCTGGGGCATTTGCCAAACTGATTTTCCCGGCAGGCTCTACGCCTAATGTCTTGTTGATATCACCCGTTTTGGGCAGCGCCATTACTGTTACAACATCTCCGGGATGCAGCCTTCCCGACACACCGGATGCCAGTGACGGTAAAGTAACGGATACCACCGTCTTCCCCTTTTTTGTACCAGCCGCAAGGGCATTTTGCTCTTCCTGCACGACCGATAGCTTCTCGTTTGTCAAAAAATCCCCGGTGTACAGCTCGGTATTGGCATACTTCCCAATCGCGGCTGCAGTGTTGTCTATGCCGTTTGGCAACACACTTTTGGGTATACTCACCGCTTCGACCATTTCTGCTGTGATCCTCTCGCCAGCCGAAACAGGCTTCTTCATCCGCACCACGGTTATCTGTCCGCCTTGCCCATTCTGCAGCTCTGGCATGGCCACAAAGCCGATCAGTAGTCCCACAATGATGCACAGTATTCCGACAACGAATTTGTTTTTCAGCATTTTCACTTCACTTATACCTCCTTAGTTGGATAGAACGTTATTATTCCTTCCCGGCTGGTTTTCCTTAGCGGCTGGTATATTCAGGGTTGGGGGTCTGGGGGAAGGGAAGCCCGCATTTGCACAGTCTTTTCTCCGCAGGGTAAAAAAGAATAGACTCCCCCCTTCAAGAAAAAAGCCTATGTAATGGCAGATTCTCTGACGTCATTAAGCCGCCTATGAATGGTGCGAAAAGGTGTGGTTGGTTCCCTCTCATGCGGTATCAGATGAAAACGGCATAGTGGATATACCGTTTCATTACTGTCTATGTCCACTCCATAGTCCGAGTAAAAATGAAAGTCAATGCCCCGCGCGATGCCTTTCAAATAGCGCACGGCTTTCTTTTGGCAGGGAGTAAGGCAGTTGTAGTCGATGCTTCGCAGCAAGGCCTGTATCGCCTTGTAGAATTGTATTTCGGTCCTGTATGCCCGTCCATTGCTGCGTATGGCAAAGACAAAGGCAAACGGATCGGATTCGCGTATTATCCTGTTTGGAGCGTTCGCTTGACAGCTGTCTATGTTCGCGGTGTTAATCATGTAGGTCAGATACGCGGCATCAGTCCAGGTCATTCCGTAAAGCTCCACAAGCGAATGGTAAAGATAAGCGTAGGCGAGAAGTGAATAACAGATAAACGCCATATGTTTTCTCCTTTCCTAATTGCTAAAAAGGGCATAAAAAAGCACCCTTGTTTGGGTGTTTGAGAAATTATCTCGACTGTTCATGCTGACGTTTCTTGTGCCAGGCATCCAGCAGCTTGAATATGGTATCCTCCATTTGCTTTGGCGTGGTGCCTTTTGGAAAGTATGTTGAAAGCCTGTCGCCTTTGATAGTCAGTTTGTTTTGCTGCGGTTTTTCTTCGCTCATAATGGCTTCCATTACGTTGCGGTCGAGTTTTCCCTCCTGTCCATATTTCTTTAGGCGCTGTGCCTGCGATAGCGATGGCGTGCATTCCTCCTGTTCCATAACATCTATGAGCCATTCCTGCGCTTGCTTACCCAGATATGATATTTCCACTGCTGGATTGAACGCCATCTTTTTTTCATCCACCATATCGAGTAAAGGTGGAATCAGTTCGGTTAAGCGGATGTAACGCTGAACCTGCCTCGCACTATCACCAGCAGGTTGGCCAACAATTTCTGCAGTCAACTTCTCGCCAACTTGGCGAGAAGTTAAATCCCCTCGTTCGCCTTGCCGTTGCATGGCTTCCATTTTCATTTTGTAGGCAAACGCCCTTTCTGAGAACATTAAATTCTCGCGCTGAATATTCGAATCCACCATAATTATCGTCGCAGCATCATCGTCCATCTCCCGTATGATTACGGGCATCGTATCCAGGCCTACAAGCTCCGAAGCACGTTTGCGGCGGTGCCCCGCAACAAGTTCGTATCCTCCTTCCTCCCGTGGCCGTGCGATTGACGGTATCAATACTCCATGCTTTTCGATACTCTCCACCATTTCGAGCATCGAGGCATCGTCCCGTACTTTAAAGGGGTGGTTTCGAAAAGGATGCAGTTCTTCTAGCGGTATGTCCATTACCTTCTCGCGCTTTTCGTCTGCGCGCCCTTCTTCGGTTTTAAATAGTTCATCGTATGATGTCAGCTTTATGTCTCTTGTGTTGTTTTTCATATAAGAGCACCTCCCTCGTCAATGCTTCATAGGCTGAAGCGACCTTGCCTTTCGGGTCATGGACGTAGATACTTTTTCCCTCAGCGCTGGTCTCTGCAGCCTTAATGGAAAGAGGTATTTCCGTATCATATACCCGCAGGTTATCGCCATAACCGGAGCGCAAGAGTGCGGTAATCTCCTTTGCATAGTTCGTCCGGTTATCTACCATGGTGAGCAGGATACCGTCCAGTTTCAGATGGGGATTGATCTGTTTTCGCACCTTGCCTATACTCTGTAAAAGCTGTTCCAAGCCCTTTATGGGCAAATAATGGGATTGAACGGGGATAATAACGCTATCCGCGGCAGCGAGTGCATTTATTGTAATCATTCCGAGTGAGGGCATGCAGTCGATCAGCACATAATCATACTTTTGTTTTACTTCGTTGATATAGGTTCGCAGCACGACCTCTCTGCTCATTGTGTTCACCAATGAAACCTCTGTACCCGCCAGCTCGATGTTAGCAGGAACAAGGTCGACCCCCTCAGCGTGGTGCAGGATTCCTTCGTCATGTGCGATCGGCTTATCTTCAATCGCTTTTCCCATGATAGTAGACAGTGTAATATCCAGCTTATCCGGCTGATGAAAGCCCAGGCTTACCGTCAAACTGCCTTGCGCGTCGGCATCAATCAAAAGAATCTTCTTCCCTTCCCTCGCCAAACCAATGCCCAGATTTACACAGGTAGTCGTTTTCCCAACGCCTCCCTTCTGATTGGCAAGGGCTATTACTTTGCTCAAATTAATCCCTCCTAAATAAAAAAGCCATCGCAACATATTAGATACGATGACTTTTTCGTTTTCATATTCAAATAGGAATCGTATTTATAACTTACTATTCTGTAGTGCGTGTAGACATGTTCCAGCACTCCATATCGATTGCTACGCACACTTTAATCCGGGATTTTATCTCCTTATTTTTATAATCCATCCCGTTCATGTTGAATGAAGTAAACCTTGAAAAGTGCATAAATTCAAGGATTCTCGTCAATCCTTCCGACGTAGTCCTATTGCGCACTCCACATGCGCTGTGTGCGGGAACATGTCGACCGGCTGGACCGGGCCGGGCGTGTAACCCCTGTCTGCCAGAATGGCCAGATCGCGTGCGAAGGTTGCGGGGTTGCATGATATGTATACGATGCGCCCGATGTCCGCATCGGCTATGGCCTGCAAAAGCGCCGCATCACAGCCCTTGCGGGGCGGGTCAAGGATTACGACGTCCGGTTGCTCGCCCCTCTCCAGCATCCCCGGTATTTCTTCCTCCGCCTTTGCGCAAATAAAGCGTATGTTTTTCAGCCGGTTTAATTCCGCATTAATCCGGGCGTCGCGCACGGCTTCCTCCACAATTTCCACGCCCACCACACGCGCCCCCTGCTTTGCGGCCAGCAGCCCGATGGCGCCGATGCCGCAGTAGGCGTCCAGCACCAGATCGCTTTCTTTGATGCAGGCCAGCGAAATCGCATGCGCGTAGAGCTTCGCGGCCTGTGACGGATTTACCTGAAAAAACGCGCGGGGAGAGAGCGCCAGGGTAAGCCCTAATATCTGCTCGCGTATGGCGTCCGCACCCCAGATGATGCGCACCGGACCGTCCATGATAACGTTCGTTTTGCGCGCATTCACGCACTGAGCTATGGAACGCAGGCCCTGTACCGCGTCCCGCAGGCGCCTGACCAGCGGCTCTTGCCCCGGGAGCTTCGCTCCGTTCGTGCACAGGATAACCATGACTTCGCCGAGTGATGACGTACGGACAATCACATGCCGCAAAAGCCCTTTCCTTGTCGTTTCATCATAGTATGATACGCCATATTCCCGCATCCAGGCAAGCACCGCGCCCAACCCCTGCGCACACGACTCCTGCTCTATCATGCAATCCCCTACAGGCACCACGCGGTGGCTGCGCGCCGCGTACAGCCCGAGCGCCGCGCTGCCCCGGTCTCCTTGTCCGGCGCAAAACGCGGCTTTATTCCGGTAACGCCACGGATGCTCCATCCCCAGCGTTGGCAGCACCTCGATTTCATCAAGTTTTCCGATGCGTATAAGGGCTTGTTTAATACGGTTTTGCTTGTACACAAGCTGCCGGTCATACGAAAGATGCATCAGCGTACACCCGCCGCACCGTCCGAACACATCGCACGCGGGAGCCGTGCGGTGCTCGGACGGGCTGACGGCTTCCAGCAGCTTTCCCACGCCGTATGCCTTCCCCGCTTTTATGATACGTACACGCACCTGTTCCCCCTGCAGCGCGCCCGGGATAAAAACGGCATACCCCTGGTACCTACCGACGCCCTGGCCTTCCGCGCCCAGGTCTTCGATAAAAAGCTCAATGTCCTGATTTTTCGCTAGCGGCAACGTCTTCAAAACCTTCCTCCATAAAAAAAGCCGGGCGCAAACGCTGCCCGGCAGGATTCTTTCCCACCTATTTCAGGTAAGCGCGAAACGATTCATAAAGCTCCGGAAACGCGCGTTTGATGTCTGCGGGCTTAAAATCCTTTGTAAGGAACACATGCTCGCTCGTCGCCCGCGCAATCAGCCTTTGATCGGCGGTGCGGACGATCTCATAGGCAAACACGATTTTAACGCGCCCCAGCTCTTTAATCCACAGGCGTACGCAGACCTCGTCCCCAAGCCTCGCCGGTGATGCAAAATCAACGTTCAGCCTGATCATCGGAAAATAGTATCCCTCCTCTAGGAGTGAAACATAATCCGTATCGTGCTTTTTGAATAAATCGAATTGCGCCGCTTCCAGCCAGCAGTTATAGTTCGAATGATGTACGATTCCGTGAGCGCCGCATTCGTTGAAGCGTACGCTGATGATGGTCTCGTTGATCATGCCCTTTCCTCCAGTGCGTCGTTTTTTGCTATGTCGGTTTCGCCAATATTATTTTACGCGCCTCTTTACGCCCAGGACGCCAAAACCACATCACTCTCCGGAAATGATCTCCCCATGTTTCGTAAGTATTTGTGCGCGGCCGCGTATCTTGATCGCGGAGGTTATCTGCGTAAACTGCGCGATCACCACTTCTCCCTTGTCGAGTTTCTCGGTATGATGGAACTTTGTATCGCGTCCCCTCGTCATGCCGATGATGCTCACGCCGTCTTCCAGTGCTTTTACGCAGATATAGTCGGATTCCTGGTAAAGCATTTCGGGATCCATGGAGCTTCCTCCTTTGCACGGCGGTTTTCCTCATTATACCATATGCTGGTACCGATTCCATGATAAATTGTGTCTACCGAATAATTCGCTTTGCGAATTATTCGCGCGGTTACGCCGTACGAAATTATTCAGACATCAAATCAGACATATTTAATATTCGAGCTCCCCAGCAGCGCGCCAAGCTCGTCCTGCAATTGCGCCGTCGGGATAACATGGTATTCCTTCGGCATCCGTTTGGCCTTGCCCGTGTTCATGAATTTGAACGTAAGCGGCGTTTCGCCTTTATACCGCTTTGTAATGGAAAGCACCTTGCGCAAAAGCTCCGTGTCCTGATCGTCCTGTACGGTCACGCACAGGAAGTGTCCGTTTTGCATGCCTTTGGCGTATTGTTCGAGCGGAACGACGGTTTCCACGATTACCTGCGGGCTTTCTTCCTCGCGCACGCTCACGCGGCCCGTAACCGCTACCAGCATGTCCGGCTCCAGCAGAGCTGCATATTTGGTCAGCACAGACGGGAACACGATCATCTCGATAGCTGCATACAGGTCTTCCAGCGTGATATACGCCATGATCTGGTTGGTTTTGGTGGTCTTGCGTTTCTTTTGCGTAACAATGCCGCCCAGGCGCACGGTCGACCCGTCTTTCACGGGATTCTCCTGTGCATCATCGCCTGCCCCCAACACCTGTAAAACGCTATAGCCCAGGGAATCGACAGCATCGCGGTACTGGGAAAGCGGGTGCCCGCTCAAATAAAGCCCTGTCATTTCCTTTTCCTGGCTCAGCAGCACCTTTTGCTCGAACTCCTGCATATCGGGGAACGATTCTTTCTGCACGCATTCCCCCAGTGCGTTTTGCGCCTCCCCGCCCATATCGAACAGGGATATCTGCCCGTCGATGTTACGCTTCTTGTCCTGCGCGCACGCGTCCATCACCTTTTCGTATACGCTCATGAGCACAATGCGCTTGTAGCCGAGCGCATCGAAGCATCCGGCTTTGATCAGGCTCTCTATCATGCGTTTGTTGCGTACGTCCGAAGGCAGCCTTTGGATAAAATCGGTAAAGCTCGTAAAAGGCCCGCCTTTTTCGCGCGCCGCAATGATCGCGTGCGCCGCGCCTGCCCCCACGTTCCGTATCGCGCCCAGCCCGAAGCGGATGTGCTCCGCTTCCGGTGAAAACGTGGACATGCTTTTATTGATATCGGGTGGCAGTACCTGTATGCCTTTTTTTCCGCACGCATGAATATACCCTGCCACCTTGGACGCCGTTCCCATGAAGCTGTTAATGAGCGCAGTCATGAACTCCTGCGGATAATGGCGCTTTAAATATGCCGTCTGATAGGCTACGACGCCGTATGCTGCGGCATGCGATTTATTGAACGCGTACTGCGCAAAGTCCATCATCTGGTCGAATATCTCGTTCGCTGTTTTTTCGGGCACGCCGTTTCTCAAAGCGCCGGGCACCACAATCTCGCCGTTTTCCTCCAGGCCGTGCAGGAATATGTGGCGCTCTTTTCCCATGATGTCCGCCTTCTTCTTGGACATCGCGCGGCGCACCAAGTCGCTGCGCCCCAACGAGTACCCCGCCAGCTCGCGCACGATCTGCATCACCTGCTCCTGGTATACGATGCAGCCGTAGGTTACGCCCAGCACCTTCTCGAGAGCGGGATGCGCGAACCGCACACGCGACGGATCGTTCTTGCAGGCGACGTACTGCGGTATCTGGTCCATCGGTCCGGGGCGGTACAGCGATATCCCCGCGATAACGTCCTCGAAGCACCCCGGCTTCAGCTCCCTTAAAAACGAGCGCATGCCCTGGCTTTCCAACTGGAACACGCCGTCGGTGTCCCCCTGACCGAGCATTTCGTATACGCCCGCATCCTCAAAATCCAGCGCATCGGGGTCGACTTTGATTCCCCTGCAGCGCTCGACCAGCTCTACGGTATCGCGTATGACCGTTAGCGTCCGAAGCCCCAGGAAGTCCATTTTCAAAAGGCCGAGTTCCTCCAGCGTCCCCATGGGGAACTGCGTGGTGACGCCCGTGTCACTGCGCTGCAGGGGCACGTACTCGGTCAGCGCTTCCTTGGAGATGACGACGCCCGCCGCGTGCGTGGAAGCGTGCCGCGGCAGCCCTTCAAGCTTTCTGGCCATGTCAAGGAGCTTGTGCGTCTGCGGGTCGTTTTCGTACGCCGCGCGCAGCTCGCCGCTTAGCAGCAGCGCGCGGTCGATGGAGATGTTGATTTCCGACGGAACCATCTTCGCGATCGCGTCCACCTCGCCGTAGGGGATGCGCAGCACGCGCCCGACATCCCGAATCGCGGCGCGGGCGGCCATGGTCCCGAATGTGATGATCTGCGCCACATGGTCCTCGCCATATTTTTCCACAACATAATCGATCACTTCCTGGCGCCGCTCATAGCAGAAATCGATATCAATATCGGGCATGCTGATGCGCTCGGGGTTCAGGAACCGTTCGAACAGCAGCCCGTAGCGCAAGGGGTCGACGTTGGTGATATCCAGCGCGTACGCGACGATGCTGCCGGCCGCGCTGCCCCGGCCCGGCCCGACCATGATACCCCGCTCTTTGGCGTACCGGATAAAATCCCACACGATGAGGAAATAATCCACAAACGCCATCTTTTCGATCATATTAAGCTCGTATCGCAGGCGCTCTTCATGCACCGGCTCCGCTTTTTCGTATTTCCTCCGCAGCCCTTCCTCACAGAGCCTGCGCAGGAATGTTGCGTTGTCCGTATCACCCGGCGGCGTGAAGCCCGGCATGTGCATGCACCCGAACTCCAGCCCCACATCGCACCGCGACGCGATGAAGGCCGTATTAGACAGCGCCTCCGGCACATAATCGAAAAGGGAAGCCATTTCATCGGGGGACTTGAGGTAGAATTCATCGGAAGAAAAGCGCATCCGGTTTTCTTCGTCGATGAATTTTCCGGTCTGGATGCACATGAGCACATCCTGGGCCTCGGCATCCTCTTTTGCCACATAGTGTACATCGTTGGTTGCGACCAGCCCCACGCCCGCCTTGTTCGCAATATCAATGAGCAGCGGGTTGAGGCGTTTTTGCTCGGGAATTCCGTGATCCTGCAATTCGATGAAGAAATTGTCTTCGCCCATTATCTTCGAAAAGCGCCTTGCCAGTTCAAGCGCTTCCCGCTCCCGCCCCTGCGCCAGATAGCGCGGTATGTCTCCGGCAAGGCATGCCGAAAGAGCGGTAAGCCCTTTTGCGTACTGCTCCAGGAGTTCATAGTCGATGCGCGGCTTGTAATAGAATCCTTCCAGAAAGCCTATGGATACCAGCTTCATCAGGTTGCGGTAACCGGCATTATCGCGCGCGAGCAATACAAGATGCGCATACTCCTTGTCGGCGCGCGCATCCTTTTCGCGGCGGTCGCGCGGCGCAACGTATACCTCGCAGCCCAGCACCGGTTGTATCCCGCGCGCTTTTGCCGCCTTATAGAAATCCACCACGCCGTACATTACGCCGTGATCGGTCAGCGCAAGCGCGCGCATGTCCTGCAGGGCACACGCTTCCACCAGCTCCTCGACGCGCCCCGCGCCGTCTAAAAGGCTGTATTGGCTGTGAACATGCAGATGTGTAAACGGAGGCATTCCTTACCTCTTTCCTTTGTTTCGATCAGAAATTCTGAAAATTACTTTCTACCAGGAGCGAAAGCGCCTTTATCGCATCGTGCGCATCGTCGCCTGATGCAACGACCGTAATGCTTTCGCCCTCCTTTACCATCAGGGAAAGCACGCCAAGGATACTCTTGGCGTTTATGATCTTGTCCTTTCCCTTGCCTTCAACGTTAATCTGGCTCTTAAACCTCGCTGCCACGCCCGTAAACAACTCAACGTTCCTGCCTCTTAAACCATCCTTTGCCCGAATCACCAATTCCTTTCTAGTCAACCTACTCTCCCCTTTCATCGTGGAGCTCCTGTGCAAACTGATTGATTCTTCTCAGCCTGTGGTTTATCCCGCTGCGGCCAATTTCGCCGCCCATGAGCGCGACCAGTTCGGATAGCGTTGCGTCGGCGTTCTCGATACGGAGCTGCGCCACTTCCCTCAGTGACTCTGGCAGCGCTTCCATACCGACCTTCTCCTGAATATATCTTATGCTCTCGATTTGTTTGTACGCGGCGTTGAGCGTTTTATCAAGGTTCGCCGTTTCACAGTTTATGGCCCTGTTCACGTCGTTTCGCATCTGCTTGATAATGCGGACATTTTCCATGTTAAGTATCGCGGTATGCGCGCCCATCATTGTCAAAAGGTTTGCGATGTGCTCGCCTTCCTTGATGTATACAACGTAACTGTTCTTACGCTGGATCATGCGCGCGCTTAATCCTTCCCCGCACAGCAAACGGCACAGATCGCGGGCAAAGTCCTCCTGCTCAGCCACGAACTCCAGATGGTACCCGCGCTCGGGATTGCTCAAAGACCCCGCCCCCAGAAAGGCTCCGCGCAAAAACGCCCTGCGCCCTATCTCGCTCTGCACCAGCTGCTGCCGGATGCGCCGCACCAATTGCGTCGGCAGCGTGTTTTTGCTGTGTATAAGACCGGTGTCCCTCAATATATCAATCACTTCACCCCGGATGAATACGGAATAAAGGCTTTTTTTATGCAGCCGGCGCCGCTTTTGCATCAGGGTTTCGGTTTCGACCGTATACAGCGCATGCGCAAGAGACAGGACGCGCCGCGCAACGCCCGGATGCTCGGTATGGATCACGATGCTCATCCTGCCGCCCGTAAGGACCAGCGAACCGGTAACATGCAACAGCGCCGACAATTCCGCCTTCTGCTCGGATTTGTGCGTGTTCCTGATATTGAGCAACTCGTCCTTGACATTGGATGAGAAAGACAGCGCGGTTCACCTCTTTTTTTACGCGTCTTTGCCCAAATCGCGGTGGGCCAATGATACGCGCATTCCCCGGGCCTCGAGTTCCTTATATAGCGCCTCCGCTATTGCGACGGAGCGGTGCATGCCGCCGGTGCACCCGATCGCAACCACCAGTTGGTTTTTATCCTCTTTTTGATAATATGGAAGGAGGTAATCTATCATATCCACCAGTTTATGCAGAAACACCCCTGTCTGCTCAAAGGAAAAAATATAGCTGGCGACGTCCTCGTCGATGCCCGAATGGTGCTTGAGTTCCTGGATATAAAACGGGTTGGGCAGGAAACGGACATCAAAGACCATGTCCGCGTCGATCGGTATGCCGCGTTTAAATCCGAATGTCACAACCGAAACAAGCACCCTGTCGGCCATCTCGCCGGCCATGAATTCCTCGCGTATCACCGCCCGGAGCTGTTTGACAGAGAAGACGCTTGTATCCAGCACCAGATTGGCGCGTTCCTTCAACGGCTGTAAAAGCAAGCGCTCGCGCTCGATTCCCTCCACAACGCGCCCGCTCATGGCCATGGGATGCTGGCGGCGGGTCTCATTGAACCGGCGGATCAACACCTCGTCGCTTGCGTCCATGAAAAGGATGCGCACCTGTACGCCAAT
>JBMOLJ010000013.1:0-2473 GCA_049324235.1 Bacillota bacterium | reverse complement strand
GGGAATAGCGTTATGATTCCCGCATATCTTCAGCGTCCGCCTATTAGCGATGAAACGGTTGGCCAACTAAGTCCCATAAAAGACGGCGCTGGGGATGTCCGGGATTGGGTGATCAAGGGCGATCCCGCCGTGGTAGAAATAGTCAAGCGTTTATTCCCGGGATCAACCAGCATGGGCCGCGGGAACGCCCGATTCCCAAATACTAAGCGAAATGCCGAGAATATAAACTGGTTTATGCTGCGCTTTCCTCTGGAGATCACAGATTTGCCGGCGTGGGAATCGAGCTACCAAAGCGCTGTTGACCATGCATTGAGAATCCGGGAATTTAACAAACGCCCTGACAAAATTCAGGAACCGCCTTCATTCATTGGCGAGCTCAAGGAGTTCCAAAAAGAAGGCCTGGCGTACCTTGTGGGAACAGAAAGAGCGCTATTGGCAGATGAAATGGGTCTCGGGAAAACACCCCAGGCTCTCGCATTCCTCGCAGAAAAACAGGCCTACCCCGCCATAATCGTTGTCCCGCCCCACCTTATTAAAAACTGGGAGCATGAGATCGAAAAGTTCATCCATCTCCCAGCAAAAGGTCAAATGACAATGGATGGCCTGAGTGCGGATAGCACAGTACATACCATCAAAGGGCTGAAACCATACAACTTGCCCGCTGCAAACATCTACCTCATCCACTATCTGATACTCCGGGGCTGGAAAAATGCGCTTCCGGAATACGGCTTTAAGTCAGCGATATTCGACGAGATCCAAGAACTCCGGCACACCGGCACAGAAAAATACAGCGCAGCCTCTATGTTGGCCTCCGCTACCCCTTATTGCATAGGACTTTCCGGAACCCCAATATACAACCGCGGCGGGGAAATCTGGGCCGTCATGAACATAATTGAGTACCACTGCCTTGGAGACTGGGACAGTTTTACCAGGGAATGGTGTTATGGGTATGGCTCGGATATCGTAACTAATCCCGAAAGACTAGGCACTCACCTCAAAAAAGAGGGACTCATGCTCAGGCGGACAAAGCAGGAGGTCCTGAAGGAGCTCCCGCCCAAACGCCGTGTCGTACAGACCGTGGATTTCGATACCGGCAAATATAGCAAGCTCATACAATCCGCCATAAATAAAGCTCATTCTATTGACGGGATCAAAGATCGATTCGAACGCGGCAGGGTAACACGGGAAATAGTAAATGATAGTCGTCAAGCCCTTGGAATTGCGAAAGCTCCATTCGTAACTGGGTTTTTAAAACTGCTGCTTGATGCGGGAGAAACGGTTCTTGTATTCGCATATCACCACGCTGTATTTGACCTTTACCGCGAACAGCTTAAAGAATATTATCCCGTCGAAATCACCGGCAGGCAGAACGCAAAAGAAAAAGACGAGTCCGTAAAAGCATTTATGGATGGAACCACCAACATCTGCATGGTAAGTCTCCGGGCGGCTGCCGGCCTTAACCTTCAGCGCGCCACCTGCGTTGTATTTGGCGAACTCGACTGGTCGCCAGCGATTCATTCCCAAGCTGAAGATCGCGCCCACCGTATCGGACAGCAGGATAGCGTCCTTTGCTATTACCTTGTGGCCGAGGAAGGTACCGACGAGGTTATTCAAGAGTTTCTTGGCCTTAAAGTATCTCAGTTTAACGGGATTATGGGCGATACTGCGGAAACCGAGGATGAAAAGCTGATCGCTCAGGTTGTAGCAACCGAGCATATGAACAAAATTATCCAGAAGTTAAAAGGTATTTCACCAAAGATACCCGCCAGCGAGGCGTTATGAAGGGAGGAATATGAAAAAGTGGCACCCACCAAACAATACGGAAACCCGGATGTATATGAGAAAAAGCTCGTTCGGGTGATGAAGCGCATCAAGGCAGATAAATACAACTACGATTGGGGACGCCGGAGTGCATGGGTGGAGTTCCTGCTTAATGGGAGGGCGCATAGGTTCACGCAGAGCATCGAGCAAGCCGCCGAACATGGGATAAAGCTTCATTATGGGACGGACTGCTTTGCTCAGGTTGTAATGACAATCGAGGACCTGGCCAGGGCGGGTGAACGCGGGATCTACACGCTGCAAGCTATACTCGATGGATTACCGTCTTTGCCGCCCCATGTCCCCGATTCTTTCAGGGCTCTCGGCTTTGATGTGATTCCCAACAACGTCGACGACGTGAAGGCCAGGTTTAAGGCCATGGCCAAAGAAATGCATCCGGATAGCGGCGGCAGCAAAGAGGCATTTCAGAAGCTGCAGGACGCATTTACAAAAGCTGTTGAACATTTGGAGGGCAAGGGATGAATAGACCGACTATACCCCTTATGCTGTTTCTCATTGGCATGGCATCGCTGGTTGCTGCAATTTCTAACGCACAAGCAGGCATGCAAGAACAGGTTCCAGCATGTACCGTGTTAGCAGAGGCGTCTATGCTGTTAACACCAACGCTCAAGCCGACGACGAAGCCCCCTCCGAA
>JBMOLJ010000012.1:0-21257 GCA_049324235.1 Bacillota bacterium | reverse complement strand
TGATATTGATTATGCCATTCAAGGCAGTGTAACCTGGCGGCAGTTTATGATGGCCATGGAACGACAGGGGTACGAGTTCAAGGAAGGCAAGCACCTTGCGATTAGATCCCCCGGCCAGGAACGCTTCATCCGTTTACGGAGCCTGGGTGATGGATATCAGATCGAGGATATCACGCAGCGAATCCTGCGAAATCGGGTTCCCAATCCACGGCCTGCAACCGTCAACCGGCCGGTACCAAAAAAGCTTACCGGTCTTCGGGCGCTGTACTGGAAGTATCTCTACCTTATGGGCATCGTGCACAAAGGACAATACACAAAGAGGCCATCAAACAGGTTACGCGCGGACATTATGAAGATGCACAGGATTGCGGCTGAATGCAGATTGATCAACCGCAACAGAATCGAAACTCTGGAGCAACTGCACAGTTTCAAGGCGTCAACCATTAAGAAAATCGAGTGTCTGAAAGAAGAAAGAACGCAACTGCACATTCAAAAAAATGCTACCCTACCGGAGGAGCGGTTTTCTTTGGTCGGTCGTATCGCAGAACTTAACAAAGAACTATCCCGTCACCGAAAAGAACTACGGATGGCAGACAGTATCGAAAAGCGCAGCCTTGAGATTGCTGAACGGATTGCAGAAGCTGAAAGGCCGGAGCCTGAACCCAAAGAAAAGAAACCACAACGAGAATTGTCCCGGTAAAAAGAAGCAGTGGGGTTGGTCTGCTTACTGTAAACACAATAATTCTGGAGGTGATCCCTACGCCTCGTATGAGTAAGAAAAGGCGTGCAGAATGGGCATTCTTTATCAGCGATAAAGGACGGATTCGCTACAACCACAACTGCTTAAAATGCCAAAATGATTGTAAGCAAAGCTTTCGCGCCATTCTGATCGCCTGCCCGAAATCAACGCTAAAAAACCCCCGAAAGAAAATCCGTTAAGCATCAAAGGTGAATTTTTCTGAATTATTGTCTCTCAAATACTTTTGTTGATCAACAAGGACAATTACCCTTCGGGACAAGATAAAATGCGCCTAAAACCAAGAAAGCGCTTAAAACCTTCCCAAAACCACGCTATTTTGAAGGCCAACCAGAAGTGCTGAACTCGAACCCATTATTAATTCGCAGTCAGTTGTTTTAAACTCTCGGTTTATGTCTTCTGCCTGCAATAAATAAGCCATCTTTGCCTGCCTTATGGAAGGAGGGTCAATAGCCGGTTAATATTGTACAAGCGCTTGATCATAGAATCAATTGTCAGTATTCATTTGGAAAGGAGGGCGGGCCTTGACCATAATTGTTCATTATCCTAAAACTGAACACGACATGAAAAAGCTACAAATTGCGGTTGCCAGTGTACATGCTGATGCAGTGATAGCTTTCATAAAGAGCTTGACCTGCCCTCTTGACCAGAAATTGCAGCTGGTTAAGTCCGTATTGGAAAACATACAATAAGCCAATTCTTGTCTAAAAAAGGCGTAACAAGCAGGAATACGCAATGCGGATATCATTCTTCGTGTTTATAGCGAAAGTGAATTGCATTTCGCAAAGTCAGTATTCTGTATGCTAAGAATTTAGCATACTCATTAGTTTTTGATATGTATTTTTGGAAATACGTATTTTTTGGTTTTCCCACCTTTTTACAGTTCCTTGATGAACTCCCATTCTTTGAGCAAGACTTGTCTGGGTGAGCCTCATGTCCTTTCTAATTTTTTTAATCTGTTCACCTTGTCCATTAATTAAAAATAGATTGTAATCGTCTAATAAATCAGTAATCTCAATCTCAAAGAGCTGGGCGATTTTTGATAGAGTATCCAGAGGATAATAGTCTATTCCCTTCTCATAACGGCTGTATGTACCTCTGTCTATCCCTGCATACTTGGCAACATCACGTTGGAGAAAAACTTTCCGGTATCGGTAGTAGCGTAGCTTGTCCGACGTGTTTTTTATCTGACTCGGACTAGGGTATAAGGCGAGAAATTCTTCCACTCTTGTTAAAGCGTATGACTTAATAAAGCGGAAAGTATGAATGTACAGTGGAGCATAAATACTGGTTTGAGCATTACATCTAACCATTAATAACATATTATCGCTGATTTGCTGCCAGAGATGCCAGTATTTACTAATGGGAGCGTAACTCCCCTCTCCCTTGCTATAAAGAGCCGCTATGAGTGGATTGCATTTTCGATGCAGCGCGCCACATATGTCGCCAGCTGCGTTCCTTTGTCCATGTTGTAGGTGGAGACACCCTTGATCAGACCGATCGTGCCGATGGAAATCAGGTCTTCGGTTTCCTTGCCCGTGTTCGTGTATTTTTTAATGACGTGCGCCACTAGCCGCAAATTCCGTTCGATGAGCACATCCCGCGCTTTTGCATCCCCTTTTGCCAAACGCTCCAGGTACATGCGCTCTTCTTCGGGAGTGAGCGTTTTTGGGAAGGAAGACTGCCCTGAAATATATCCAAATAAGTAAAGTACGTTTTCGAATATCCATGCGGCAATATCAAGCATTCCATCAACCTCCGAAAACATGGTCTGTGTATAGACTATGCGGCTGACGGAGCGTTCTTGTTTGTCCTCCCTTTCACATGGGCACCGGAAAATAAAAAAACCGGCAGTCCGCTCGGGCGGTGTTCTGCCGGTTAACCGGATATCGCATAGGCCCGTTAGCATATAAAGCCGCCCGGCATGCGGGCGGCTTTAATGTCAGTATCCGTGTTTTTCATCGTATGTTTCCCAAAGAGGTCGGTACTTTTCAACGTTCTTCTGGTGTTGGGCAAGTGTTTTGCTGAACGCCAGCTCACCGTCTTCGGGATCTTTGGTGCAGAAATACAGATAATTCTGTTTCACATAATTTTCATCAGGATAAAGCGCCGCTTCAATGGCCTCCTTGCCCGGATTACAGATGGGGCCGGCCGGGTACCCCGAAACCTTATACGTATTGTACGGCGAAGCGCTCGAGATATCCGTGCTGGTCAGGTTCATCCGCTTTACCCCAAGCGCATACTGCACCGTTGCGCAGGACTGGAGGGGCTTGTTTTGCTTCAGACGGTTATGCAGGACAGCCGAGACTTTTTTGAATTCCTCCGGGTTTGCTTCTTTCTGTATGATGGACGCCAGTATTACTGCCTGATCCACCGTCATGCCCAGCTCTTTCGCACGGGTCCTGTACGCATCCGTAAAGACCCTGTTAAACTGCGCGATTTGCTTGGAGATGATCGTCTTCTCCGAAGACCCCAGATAGATTTCGTACGTGTCGGGGAACAGGTACCCTTCCAGCAGGTACTTCCTCTTTGCGGCGGAATCGTCCGGGATATCGTCAAGGAAATCATAGGCCATGAATTCCTGGCCGGTTTGGGAAAGCGAAAGGAAAGTATCTTTTGTGGCAATGATCTTCTCTTTGCTGAGCGACGCTGCCTCATCTTCCACCGTATATCCCTCTATGCTTGTAAACCGCAGCACCCGGGGCTTGCTTTCCCCGGCCGCCAGCTTGTACATAATTTCGCGCGGCGTCATCGTTCTGCTGAAAACATAATCCCCTGCTTTGAGGTTCGAGCCCTGATTGTAAAAATCGACGATGAGCTTGAATATCCCCGGATTCCGTATCAGTCCGTTTTTATACAGCGTTTCTGCTATGGTGGAAACCGACGAATTTTTATCGATAGTGACGTTCACGGGCGAGCTGTCGAACAGGCTTACGGGCTGAAACAGAGCAATATTTACCGTATCGGCTACGATCGTGCAAATAATTATAACAAATAACAGGCTGATGACAAAGACCACCAGCTTGTGCTTTGCCCGTTTCCTGATGCTCTCTTTGTCCAGGGAAAACTCTTCGTTTTCCAGTGTTTCAGAGCCGCCGTTTAGCGTATCAGGCATAAGATTCCTCCGTACATGATTAAAACCGCTGTTCTATAATAAAAACGTTTATTCTTTCAAAAAGTTCAGGTCAATGCCGGCCGCGTCCCCGATAATGCGGTATATATCGCCGATTATTTGGTTCAGGCGGTATTCGGCTGAAATAAATCCTGCAATATCCGTATTGAACTGCAATACTTCGCCGAGCTTATTCAGTTTCCGGAGCTTTTCTTCGCCCGGATTTTCCCCGGAAATATAGGCTGTCTGAACCTCAAAGCGCAGTTTGCGGTACTCACTGAACAGGCTTTTGTCATTTTCGTTGCTTTCTATTTTATCCTTTAATGCGATATATTCTCTGTATTCCGGGCTTTGCTTCAAAAGCGCGGCCAACTCATGGGCTTTGTCGTAAATCACCGTCTGATGCTCCTTCATTACAATTACACTTCAACGATAATGGGCAGTATCATGGGGTTCCGTTTTGTCTTGTTATACAGATAATCCCTAAGCGCTGCGCGCACGCTGTTTTTGATGGCGTTCCAGTCCGCATGCTCCAGCTCCATATCATTGATTGTATCACAGATTACCGATTTTGCGTCCTCGATCAGGTCTTCCGATTCACGTACATAGACAAAGCCCCGTGAAATGATATCCGGGACGCCCACCAAAGCGTTGTCTTGCCTGCTCATCGCAAGCACTACCACGAACAGGCCGTCCTGCGAAAGTATGCGCCGGTCCCGAAGCACGATGTTTCCGACATCTCCTATGCCCAGCCCGTCGACCATCACGCTTCCTGCAGCGACGCTTGCGCCCCTGTCCGCTTCGGATTCGTCGAGTTCGATGACGTTCCCTATATCGAGAACGAACACATTTTCTTTCGGGACGCCCATGCTTTCAGCCAGTTCACCGTGGCGGTACAGATGCCGGTATTCGCCGTGCACCGGGATAAAATAGCGGGGTTTGGTGAGCGACAGGATAATTTTGAGCTCTTCCTGGCAGGCATGCCCCGATACATGCACGTCCGCAAGGGATTCGTAGATTACCGTGGCGCCTTTCCTGTAAAGCTGGTTGACCACGTTTGAGACGAATTTTTCGTTGCCCGGGATGGGCGTGGCCGAAATAATGATCATATCATCCGGTTCGATATCGATGCGGTGCCCCGACGTCGCCATCCGCACCAGCCCGGACATCGGCTCGCCCTGGCTTCCGGTGGTGATGATCACCACCTGGTCGGGAGGTATGTTGTCTGTCTGCTCAACATCGATCATCATGCTCTCGTCTATGGTCATATCGCCAAGTTCGAGCGCCATGCTCGCAATGTTGATCATGCTCCTGCCCTGGAAGCATACCTTCCGCCCGAAACGCAGCGCCGTATCGATAACCTGCTGCACCCTGTGTATGTTTGAGGCGAACGTAGCCACGATAATGCGGCCCTTCGCTTTTTTAAAATAACGTTCGAACGCTTCCCCCACCGAACGCTCGGACATCGTGTAGCCCGGACGTTCAACGTTCGTGCTGTCCGACATCAGGCACAATACGCCCTGTTCCCCGAGCTGCGCAAACTTGGCCAGGTTGACGCCTTCCGTATCTATCGGCGTAAAGTCGATCTTAAAGTCGCCCGTATGGACCACGATGCCCACCGGCGTGTGGATGGCAAGCGCGAGCGCGCCTGCGATGGAATGCGTCGTCTTGATCAGCTCGATAACGAAGCATCCGAAATGCAGCGTGTCTCCCGCGCTCACGCAGCGCAGATCCGCCTTCACGCCGTGTTCGTTCAGTTTATTTTCAATCAGGGCAAGCGTAATACGCGTTCCGTATATAGGCGCCTGCACCTCCTTGAGAATATAAGGCAACGCGCCGATATGGTCTTCGTGGCCGTGGGAAATCACAAAAGCCCGTATACGGTCCTTATTAAGTATCAGATAACTGATATCGGGTATGACAAGGTCAATGCCCAGCATGGATTCGCTGGGAAACATGGATCCGCAGTCCAATACAAAAATATCGTCCCCGTACTCGAACACCGTCATGTTCTTGCCGATTTCGCCCATTCCACCCAAGGGTACGATTCTAAGCTTATTCTTTTTTGCTGGTGACAAGTAAAAACTCCTCGCTTTCAAGTATAATGCCGTACAAATCACTTACGGATATTATACTGGATGGAGCCGGAATTGACAACCGTGTTTGGGTCTTGTGTATCGCCAGTGTCCTTATTCAGGATGTTTCTGACCTTGTTCTCATATAATGCGGCAAGCTCGGTGGCAAATTCCTCGTTGTTCGCGCGGCAGACGATCCTGCACCGCGCGCGGGACGCGTGCGGCTGCACCAGGGCGAAACCGTCCTTGTGGCGGACGCGGACGCCCTCGACCAAAAGCCTGTCCTGCGCATTTATGCCGGCCGACAGTTCCTTTATCAGCATGCCCAGCTTCTCATGCGCGCAGTCTATCTCCCGCGTAACGGTGCAGACATCCCCTGTCCGCAATACGGGCGACTGCATCCATTCAGGCTCGGCCATGCACATCTGCGCGCACAACAGCGCAACGCAGACAGGCTCGGTCATGACCAGCATTGCGGATTGCGCCTGTTCCTGACCGCTCAATACCGCCCACACATCACCTTCCTCCCTTCCTACGCGAACCGTCCCGATACCCTGGCTTTTCAGCCATTCCTCAAGATTATGCGAGCATTCCAGAAACAGAGGCATCTTTTTCAGGCTGGTGTTTCTTGCCAATGCATAGATCGCAATATCCAGCATCTGTACTTCATTTAAAATACCGTTTTTGGTGACCATGCTCAGCGTATCGTTCTGGTCGTCTATCCAGAACCCCGCCGTGTACAAGCCGTTCTCCACCAATTCCTGTATTTCCGCGGGGTCCTGCATGGTGTCAATATGCGCACCGACTGCCTTCAGGGCGTGAATCAGCGCATCCGCGCCCGCTCCGTTACCGCCTATTACAAAAACACTGTCATAGGAGGCCGGTCCCATGGTGCTTTGCAGCCGTTTGATGACCCCGTCCATGGAAAGCGTTGCGATTTCGCAAAGGCCCGGGTGCAATGCGGGCGTTGAAACGGCGTTGTTCGCATTCTGCGCCACCTTGCGGAAGGCTTTGCGTCCCAGGCACGTACCGTTTTTATCGACGATGCGTATGCTTATCTCGTCGCCTACCGCACGGACTACCATGCCCCATTGCGCCTCGCCCTGCAGGATCGCTTCCCTTACAAGCAGCAAAGGCGCGATGCCCGCAAGCACCACCGTGGCGCCCAGCGACCGCCAGCCCAGGGACAGTGCGTCGCACACGAGCGAAGCATGGCTCCCGCCCTCGTGGGACAGCAGGACGCGCCGTACCGGTCCGAAGGCGCGCTCCATGGCATGCACCATATCCAGCACGGCCTCGGGATACATATCAACGCCCCAGACGCCGCGCATCCCGCCTTCGCTCAACGCTCCGGCCGGAGGCTGCGGCTGCCACACGATGTTTTTGCGGATATTCGCGTCGTCGCAGATGCGCTTTCCGGGCCATATCATGACGTGGGGCGATACCGTCGTGTTTTTCCCGACGATGGTCTCGCTGCCGACGACGGCCCCTTCACACACTTTGGCGTCTTCAAGCAGAACGCTCCCGTCACAGAGCGTCGCGCCGCGCACCTGCGCGCGCGGGCCAACGCGCGCATTGGGCCAGAGCACCGAGCGCTTGATGTCCGCGCCCGCGCATACCGCGCTCCCCGCCCCGATCACGGAATATGCGCCTATCTTCGCACCTTCCTCTATGATGCATCCGGTGCCGATATAGCATGGCGCTTCCAGCTTCGCATCGGGATGGACCATGGCCTCTTCGCCAATGAAAATGCCGTCCTGCGTACCGGTCCGGCCGGTATGCACGCGGCATGTCCCGTTCAGGATATCGCGGTGTGCCGCAAGATATGTTTCGGCCGAACCGATATCGCACCAGTAATTCTCGCTCACGAACCCGAATAATGGTTTATTATCCTGCAGCAGCCTTGGGAACACATCGTTTGCAAAATCCACCATAATATCCTTTTCAACATATTCGAGCACCTCCGGCTCGAGTATGTATATCCCGGTGTTCACCGTATCGCTGAAAACCTGTGCGCGCGTCGGTTTTTCGACAAAGCGGTCGATGCTGCCGTCCGCGTTGAGCATGACTGTCCCGAACTCCAGCGGGGAATCCATGCGCTTGAGCACCAGCGTCGCCATTGCGCCTTTTTCGCTGTGAAAGCGCATTGCGCTGCTGATATCGATATCCGTCAGACCGTCCCCGCTCAGGACCACGAACGTGTCCTTAAAATCCGCGGCTGCCTGCCGTACGCTCCCGGCTGTCCCCAGCGGCTTATCCTCATAAAAATAGCGGATGTTCATTCCGAACTGCGACCCGTCCTTAAAATAGTCCGTTATCACCTCGGGCAAGTATTGCAGTGTTACCGCAACATCTAAGATGCCGTGTTTTTTCAGGTGCCCGACCGCATATTCCATCACCGGCCTGTCCATTAACGGCACCATCGGCTTCGGGATTCTACAGGTAAGCGGACGCAAACGGTTGCCAACGCCGCCCGCCATGATTACTGCCTGCATGCAAACTCTTCCTTTCAATAGCGCAATAAAGTCTTTTTTTGCTATTGTTTCCCAAAGCCCGGGGAAATATAAAAGAGCGATGCAGACTACAGAAAGGCCCGCTTGCAACTATGCAAACGGGCCTTGATAATAATTATTAAACTACAGAATAAACTTCCGTACGTTTTTGCCCTTGAAGTTATCAGGCAGGTGCTCATGCACGTACCTTTCGTCAACAATTACCTCCAGCATCGGATGATCGCCGCTTGCGTTGAACGAGATATCCTCCAGCAGGTTCTCTATGATGGTATGCAGGCGGCGCGCGCCTATGTTCTCGCTCTGCTCGTTCGCTGTGAATGCGTACTGCGCGATGCTGGCAAGCGCTTCGTCGGTGAATTTGAGCGTGATGTTGTCGGCTCTCAGGAGCGCCTCGTATTGTTTGACGACCGCGTTTTCGGGCTGCGTCAGTATGCGCTTGAAATCCTCGGCAGTCAGGCTGGCAAGCTCTACGTGGATAGGAAACCGCCCCTGCAGCTCCGGGATCAGGTCCGACACCTTTGCAACGTGGAACGCGCCCGCGGCGATGAAAAGGATATAGTCCGTCTTTACCGGACCGTACTTGGTCATCACCGTGCTGCCTTCCACTATGGGCAGAATGTCGCGCTGCACGCCTTCCCTGGATACGTCCGGCCCGCTGCCCATCATGGACCGCCCTGCCACCTTGTCTATTTCATCGATGAAGATGATGCCGTGCTGCTCAGCGTTGCGCACCGCTTGGGCGATGACGTCGTCCATATCGATGAGCTTATCGGCTTCCTCCTGTTCAAGTATCTTCCTTGCTTCACGCACAGGCACCTTGCGCTTTTTTGTCTTTTTGGGCAGGATACCGCCCATGATGTCGTTCAGATTGATGTCCGCGCCCATCCCGGGAATTACTTCCATCCCGAACGACATGTTCTCTTCCACTTCGACCTCGACGGTCGTGTCCTCCAGCTTCCCGTCGGCAAGGTCGCGCTGTATCTGTTCGCGGTGTTTTATAAGCGCCGCGCTCTGCTCCTCGGTCGGTTCGGGCTGCTTGGGCTTGTTCCCGAAGAGCGCGTCCAGCGGGTTGACGTTCCGCGACACTGGTCTGGGACCGGGCGCCAGAAGTTCGATCAGGCGCGTCTGCGCCAGAATACGCGCCTTTGGCAGCACCATGTCCATGCGCGCCTGCTTCTCTAGGCGTATGGCGGCTTCCACCAGATCGCGGATCATGGATTCGACGTCCCTGCCCACATACCCGACTTCCGTAAACTTCGTCGCCTCAACCTTTACGAATGGCGCGTGCACCAGCCGCGCAAGGCGCCGCGCGATTTCCGTTTTGCCCACGCCCGTAGGTCCCACCATAATAATATTTTTCGGCGTAATTTCCTCCTGCATGTCAGGGTCGCACTGCGCGCGGCGGTACCGGTTGCGCAGGGCAATCGCTACGGCCCGCTTCGCTTTATCCTGTCCGATGATATACCGGTCCAGCTGTTCAACGATCTGCCTGGGGGTTAACGCATCCATATCCGTACTCCTTATACCTTCTCAAGCGTGATATTGCTGTTGGTGAATACACAGATCTCTGCGGCGATTTCCAGTGCCTTGCGCGCTATTTCTTCCGCCGTCAGATCAGTATTGCTGCGAAGCGCCTTGGCAGCCGCCAGAGCGTACATGCCGCCCGAGCCAATTGCCGCAATGCCGTCATCCGGGTCGATCACCTCTCCCGAACCGGAAATCAAAAGGAGTCCTGCCGCGTCGGCGGCAATCAGCATGGCCTCCAGCTTTCTTAAATGCTTATCGCTCCGCCAGTCCTGCGCCAGCTCGACCGCCGCGCGTTCGAGCGAACCCGAATACTGCTCCAGTTTTGCCTCGAAACGTTCGCAGAGCGTAAAGGCATCGGCAACGGACCCCGCAAAGCCTACGACGACGCTGTTGTTATACAGGCGTCTTACTTTTTTTGCGGTCTGTTTCATCACCGTGCTTTGCGAGAGCGTTACCTGTCCGTCTCCCGCGATTGCGCATTGCCCGTCTTTTCGAACGGCCACGATGGTAGTTCCTTCAAACATGCTTATCCTCCCGTTTGCCGCTTTGGCGTTAAACACTTGTCTGTCCCGTCATTGCCCGTATCCTGTCAACAGCATCGAGCGCGCGCCTGGCCATAGCCGCATACCGGGCACGCTTTGGCTTCATTATATTCTCCGGTTCCCGGAGTATCCCAAAGTTTATGTTCATGGGCTGAAAATTTCCTCCGGCATATTCGGAAACATAGTGCCCGAGTGCACCCAGTGCCGTCGTGTCCTCAAAATCGGGCGCTGTTTTCCCGAGCATGCGGCAGGCCATCGAGATGCCTGCGACCAGGCCGCTTGCCGCGGATTCCACATAGCCCTCCACGCCGGTCATCTGCCCGGCAAAATATATGTTCGGAGCCTTACGCAACTGGTATTGAGGCGTAAGCAGCCCGGGCGAGCGCAGATACGTATTGCGGTGCATCACGCCGTAACGGACGAACTCGGCGTTTTCAAGGCCGGGTATCATCCTGAACACCCGCTTCTGCTCCGCAAACAGCAGCCGCGTCTGGAAGCCCACCATGTTATACAGCCTGCCCTCCGCATCGTCCTGCCTGAGCTGAATGACGGCAAACGGCCTTTTCCCTGTTAAAGGGTCGCTTAAGCCGACCGGCTTAAGCGGCCCGAAAGCCAGCGTCATCTCCCCGCGCCTGGCCATGCTCTCGACCGGCATACACCCTTCGAACACGTGTTTTTCTTCAAACCCGTGCACCGGCGCGGTCTTAGCGTTTACAAGCTCTCTGTGGAACGAAAAATATTCCTCGCGCGACATGGGGCAGTTCAGATAATCGCTGCCCCTGCCGTAGCGGGAAGCGCGGAATACTTTTTGCATGTCCAGCGATTCGGAAAGCACTATAGGCGCTGCCGCGTCGTAAAAAAACAAGCTCTCCTGCCCCAACAGAGCGCTCAGATGCGCGCTCAGCGCAGGCGATGTAAGCGGCCCCGTCGCTATAATGGTTGGTGTGTCCGGGTTGATTTGCGTGACTTCCGCCCTGAAAACTTCCACCAGCGGGTGGGAACATAACGTATCGGTAAGCGTTTTGCTGAATCCGGCGCGGTCCACCGCCAAGGCCGATCCGGCTGGAACCCTGTTATTGTCCGCCGCACGAATCACCAGCGAATCAAGCCGACGCATCTCTTCCTTAAGCAGGCCTGCGGCGTTTTCGATGCTATCCGAGCGTAAAGAGTTGCTGCATACCAGTTCGCCGAACTGCCCGGATTCGTGTGCAGGCGAAAAAACCTTCGGCTTCATCTCGAACAGCCTTACGCGTATTCCGCGGCTTATAAGCTGCCAGGCGGCTTCGCACCCCGCCAGTCCGGCGCCGATTACGCGCACCCGCACATCGCTATGCATCCAGCTTACTCCTCACCCCTGCTTCCGCATCCTTTTTATAACCGCACTCCTTGTTGGCGCATTTGTATATCTTCCTGTTGCCTCCTCCTGACGGCACCAGCTTTTCGACCATATAGGAACCGCATTCGGGGCACTTTTCACGCACAGGCGGGTCCCAGGAGACGAAATCGCAGTCCGGATATTTTTCGCACCCGAAAAATATCCTCCGGCCGTTCTTTGAGCGGCGTTTGATCAGGTGGCTTCCGCATTTGGGGCAGGGCACGTCAATCTGCTCAACGATTGCCTTCGTGTTCCTGCATTCAGGGAAATTAGGACAGGCCAGGAAGGTTCCGAACCGGCCCCTTTTGTACACCATGTTCGAGCCGCATTTTTCACAGACGACGTCTGAGACCTCGTCCTTTATTTCCACTTTCTCAATTTCTTTTTCGGCTTTATCCAGCGTTTGTCTGAAGGGACCGTAAAACTCTTTGAGCACCTGCGTCCAGCCCTTATGCCCCTCGGCGATTTCGTCGAGTTGCTCCTCGATATCGGCCGTGAACTCGGTGTTGACAATTTCGTTGAAATGATCGCGCATCAGCTTCGTCACCACTTCGCCAAGCTCGGTCGGGTACAGCACTTTCTTCTCGCGTTTGACGTAACCGCGTTCGATGATGGTGGATATGGTCGGCGCGTATGTGCTGGGCCTTCCGATCCCTTTATCCTCCAGCGCGCGTACCAGCGAAGCTTCGGTGTAGCGCGGCGGAGGCTGCGAAAAATGCTGCATGGGAATGAGTTCGCGGCACAGGCAGATATCGCCTTCCTTTAACAGGGGTATCGGGACTTCTTTTTCATCGTCGTCCGTGCTTATCGTGTAAACGATGGTATATCCCGCGAACACCTTGGTCTCCCCGTATGCGCGGAACATGTAGTTTTCCGCCTGAATGTCCATTTGTATCGTTTCAAACTTCGCGCTGGTCATCTGGCTGGCCAGGAATCGGTTGTATATCAGCCGGTAAAGCCTGAACTGGTCTTTGGTGAGCGCGTCTTTTATGCTCTCCGGCGTTAAGCCGATGTACGTAGGCCGGATGGCTTCGTGCGCGTCCTGCGCATTTTTCTTGCTGCGAAAAACATTCGGTTTTTGCGGGACGTATTCTTTTCCATATTTTTCTGAAATATATTTGCGTGCGGCTTTCTGCGCTTCGTTCGCAACGCGTACCGAGTCGGTGCGGATATAGGTCACAAGGCCCGTCGCGCCGCCTTCGAGTTGGACGCCTTCATACAGCTGCTGGGCAACGAGCATGGTGCGTTTGGTCGTGAACCCGAGCTTGCGCGAGGCTTCCTGCTGCAGCTGGCTGGTGGTAAAAGGCGGCGGGGCATTCTTAGACTTCTCGCCGGTCTTTACGCTTTTCACAGTATAGACGGCGTCCTTCAACCCTGAAAGCACAGCATCCGCCTGTTCCCTGTCCCTGATTTCCAGCTTGCCTTTTTCGTTGCCGACCAGCTTTGCTTCAAATTCTTTTTTCGCCGTCTCATGTGCAAGCCTTGCCGTAATGGACCAGCTTTCCTGCGGTACGAAATCCCTTATTTCCTGTTCGCGCTCCACGATGATGCGCGTGGCCACCGATTGCACGCGTCCGGCACTCAGGCCCTTCCGCACTTTTGCCCATAACAACGGGCTGATCTTGTATCCGACCAGGCGGTCCAGGATGCGCCTAGTCTGCTGTGCGTTGACCAGATCGGTGTTGATCGTTCTGGGATGGGCAATCGCGTTTTTTATGGCATCCCCTGTAATCTCGTTGAATTCGACGCGGCAGGCCTTATCCTCATCCATTTTGAGAATCTGTGCCAGATGCCAGGAAATAGCCTCCCCTTCCCTGTCCGGGTCGGTCGCCAGATAGACGGTTTTTGCGTTTTTTGCATCCTTCGTGATCTTTTTTATGATGTCGCCGCGTCCCCGGATGGTTATATATTTGGGAGCGAAATCATTTTCCGTATCCACGCCGAGCTGGCTTTTGGGAAGGTCGCGCACATGACCGTTCGATGCCACGACTTTATACTCTTTGGATTCGAGCAGTTTAACGATTGTATCGGCTTTCGCCGGAGATTCCACGATGACGAGCTTATCGGCCATTCTTTTCCTCCAACTCTTTGATTATGACCTGGGCAGTGAAAACATCCTGCCTGATAATTGAATTATTATTCCGCTTAATTCCATAATTGTCAAGACGGAATTCAGTTTTCCCGTTTCTATTTCAAGCGCGGCGGCCAGGCTTTCAAAGGACAGCGGCTCACCGATGAGCATATCATAAATCCTTTTTTGCAGCGGGTCATCCGGCGGTTCTGGTATCTGTGTCCCGCTTATTTTGGCCTGCCTGCCCCAGCCGTATGCCGAAATAATATCCGATGCACTTAAAAGCGGCGTTGCGCCTTCGAGCAGCAAACGGTTGCTTCCCTCACACGCGGGTGAGAAGATGCTCCCGGGTACAGCATACACATCACGCCCCTGTGACAGCGCATGATCCGCCGTGATCAGCGCCCCGCTCTTGGCGCCGGCTTCGACGACCACCGTCGCCCGGCACAGTCCGCTCATGATGCGGTTGCGCAGCGGGAAATTGCCGGGAAGCGGCCGCGTATCGGGCAAAAACTCGGATAACAGGCAGCCCCGCTCCATTACCTGGTCAAAAAGCTTAGTGTGTTCTTTCGGGTATACCACATCCACGCCGCACCCGAGCACCCCGATGACCGGACCTTCGGCTTCCAGGGCACCTGTATGCGCCCTGGCGTCGATTCCGCGCGCAAGCCCGGAAACAACGGTAACGCCCGAGAGCGAAAAGTCCCTTCCCAGCATGAAAGCCGCATCCAACCCGTAGCGCGTGGGCTTGCGGCTGCCTACCACGGCGACAGCGCGTTCGACCTTAATGGGCATCCGGCCGCGGACAAACAGAACGGGCGGCGGGAGAAAAATATCCTGCAGCGGCTGCGGATATTCAGGATGCAGCCTGGAAACGGCATAAATGCCTCTTTTCTCAAGATTAGTAAAGAGCGCTGCAATATATGCCTCGTTCTGCGCACTTTTAAGCCGCGTGCGTACAGCCGGAGACAGCTTATTCAGCCGCGGGTCCCCTTCCTCCGCATAGAAGACGGCTCCCGCGTCCCCGAACTGCGCAATCAGCATATAAAAAGCCTGGGCGTCTATCCCTTCGATGCTGCTCAGCCATATCCAGAGCCTGTCCTGTTCCGTATGTTCCATACATCATCCCCCTATACCCCGGGATTAAGGCTGTGCGTCCCTGTCCAGGCACCGGTACTGTATCGCTTCTGCAATATGTACTATTTTGATGTCCGCGCTTTGCTCAAGGTCAGCGATCGTCCGCGCCACCTTCAGGATACGCGAATACGCGCGCGCGCTCAGCTTCAGGCGGTGGAACGCCCGCTCCAGCAAGTCCCGCGCCTCTTTTCCGACCGTACAGTACAGGTCGACCAGCCGCGTATCCAGCTGCGCGTTGAAATAAATGCCGTCGTCTTTATAGCGTTCAAGCTGCAGGGCACGCGCCGCGTTGACGCGGCTGCGTATCGTCTCGGAACGGTCTCCCGAGGGCTTGGCTGTAATCTCATCATAGGACACGGCGCGCATTTCCACATGCATATCAATGCGGTCGAGCAGAGGCCCGCTGATGCGGTTCCGGTAGCGCAGCACCTGCAGGGGCGTACATTTGCATTCCTGCAGCTCCGAACCCAAATGGCCGCAGGGACAGGGGTTCATTGCGGCAACCAGCATGAACCGCGCGGGAAAGGACGCCGAACCGCTCACGCGCGCCACCGTGACAATACCGTCTTCGAGCGGTTGGCGCATCGCTTCAAGCGCGTCCCGCTTGAACTCGGGCAGCTCGTCCAGGAACAGGACGCCCAGATGCGCCAGGCTGATCTCGCCCGGGGTGATATTGCGTCCGCCGCCGGTGAGCGCCGCAGTGGAAATCGAGTGATGCGGTGAGCGGAACGGCCGCCGGTTCACGATGCCGCCACTGCGCGGCAACACGCCCGCCACCGAATGGATTTTGGTCACCTCGAGCGCTTCATCGAATGTGAGGTCGGGCAGGATCGAGGGCATGCACCGTGCCAGCATGGTCTTGCCCGAACCGGGCGGCCCGATCAAAAGCAGGTTATGCCCGCCCGCCGCCGCAATCTCGGCCGCACGCTTGGCGTGCGCCTGCCCGCGTATGCGCGCAAGCTCGCCCTGCATAGCATCCTTGTCCCGGACATCCTCCCATGAACACTCCTTTGCCTTCCCGATAGGCGTCGTCGCACGCAGATGATCGATAATCTCATTCAGGGTACGCGCAGGAAATACCTGCATGTCGGGTACGAAGGTTGCTTCCGGCGTATTCTCGTAAGGCAAAATAATACGCGAAAAGCCTTGCTTTCGCGCCGCAATCAGCATGGGCAGGACCCCGTTGACCGGACGCACCGTGCCGTCCAACGCCAGTTCCCCCAAAAACAGCAGGTCATGAACGCTCTCTTCAGGTAACTGCCCGGAAGCGGCCAGCACGCCTACTGCAATCGGCAGGTCGTAAATCGGGCCTTCCTTGCGCATATCGGCAGGCGCAAGATTCACGGTGATGCGCTGGAGCGGAAACTCCATGCCGGTGTTTTTTATGGCGGACCGTACCCGTTCCTTGGATTCCTTTACAGCCGCATCCGGCAGCCCCACGGTCTCATACGAGGGCAAGCCGTTCGAAATGTCTATTTCGACCTGCACCGGATATCCCTGGATACCGCTCAGGCCATAGCTGTTGACTTTTGCCAGCATCCCCCGTACGCTCCGTTTCTTTCAGCGATCGGCTTTAAAAACAAACAGCTTGCTCCCCAGAAAATTTATACCCACTGTAACGCAAATTGAAGCAAAATTCGAAACCCAGTCCACCCATCCAAAAACCTTGACGCAAAGCGTTACCACACCGGTTCCCACAGCTAAGCCTACCAGGCTGACGGCGAGGAAACGGAGCTTCTGATGCAGGCTGTCCCTTGATTCTTTCCTGAATGTCCATATGCTGTTGAATATATAGCTGTTCACAACGCCCGAGCTGTACGAGATCACTTTGGAAAGCCCGGGATCCAGGCCTGCCACGCGCGTAAAGAGCAGGAACACAACAAAGTCGACCGCCGTATTCAATACGCCGACAATACCAAACTTGGTCGCCTGGAAAAAAGTCGTAATCAGGTTCTTCTTCGTTATTGCATGCGGTTTCACAATTGCTTCTTTCGTTACGATCCTTTCTCATTGGTAGTAAAATGCCCAGGAAGGCATGATCTCCTGCAGGTGCGCATACCAGCCGGGCACCGCCATGCCGGACATCGCCGGATAGAAAAACACGAAGACGATTGCAACGAGTATCAGATAAACCATAACCGCCCATTTGAACCGCGGATATCGTCTTTCAATATACCGTATGAGGTATACCGTTGCAAGTATTATGAAGGGGACGCTTGCAAAATAATGGTAAATGAATGTCGCGCGCGTTACCAGTACCCAGGGCAAAAAGCTGCTGGCAAGCGCCACCAGCACGACGAGCTTGCCCGGGTCGCCGCTTATTTTGCGCCCCGCTGCCCTGATCATCAACCACACGCTGCTCACAAGCCCGCCCCACCACACGGCAATGTTCCCGAAGGCGGCTATCGAAGCCGCCTCTCCCGCAGGCAGCCCCGAACCGGCGTAATACCAGATAGGCCGTGCGTCCACCGGCCAGGACCACCACTGCGACGAAAACGGATGCGTTGCCGTCAGATAGCTGTGATAATTGAACATAAACGTCTGGAAGCCCCACAGGTCGCTGAAGGCATAGTTGCCCTCATGCGCCATCAGAATGGGTATATACGATGCAATATAGATGCCGAGCGGGATGACGATAAAGAAAACCGCCGCGGCCAGAAGCGTCCTTATTGCCGCCGGCCTGAACATGCTCCGCACCTTTTCCAGATACGCATCCGGCGCGTCCGGCGCGCCCTGAAGCATTGCCTCCGCGAACCGCTTTTCCTTATAACGGTTGTAGAGAGACAGGAAGAACAGGAACGCAAGACCGGCCCCCGCATACAGTCCTATCCATTTGCTCGCAATCCCCAGTCCGAAGAAGATGCCGCACAGCAGCAGGGGTTTGAGCGTATCCTTCAGCGGCTGGTTATAAAAGCTGGTGGTATAGTATCTGTACATCTCATAGAACATGAGGATGATGAAGAACACACCGTACACGTCTATCGTCGCAATGCGGGTCTGCACGAAATGCATGCAGTCGAACGCAAACAGGAACGCTGCAATGAACGCATAGCGCGAGGACTTGAAGACGCGCTTGCCGAACATGTACATGATGGGTACCATGAGTATGCCAAATATCGTGCCGATTATGCGCCATCCAAACGGATTCATCCCGAATACCGCGATTCCAACGCTGATAAAAAGCTTGCCCAGCGGCGGGTGCGTCGTTTCGTAAAACTCCAGGCCGTTCAGATGCTCATAGGCCGTCCGCGCGTGGTATATCTCGTCAAAGTACATTTGGTCCATATAAGTTGGCAGTTCGGGAATCAGGTTCTGTTCGTCGGTCAGATGCGCGGCGGAGGATTTCGCATCGGACGCGTTTCCCGCTGCAACCGCCTCCGGAACAGGGTTGCCTTTAATATCGTAGAAAGCGGTAGAATGCGCAATCGGAATACGGTTGCCCTTAATATCGTAGAAAGCGGTTTCAATAAGCCAGATGTCCGGGGTGTCCACCTTGATGACCGCGCCGGCGGCTTCACCCTTGACCTCCAGCGTGACCCACGTATACATGGAGCCTTCTTCCTGGTCGAGCGTTGCGGTGGATACGGCGTTCCCCGCGCCGTCGACGAGCTGCACCGTCGCCGCCCCGTTTGCGATGCCGCCGAAATAACGCATGGACGTCACCGTATACTCCCCGTCGAACCGGATCGTGGCGGTGGCATTAGCATCCTGTGCGCGCCAGTAGGTTTGCGGAACGGACGTACTGCCGAGGTTGATCAGCGCGATAATCGCGTAAACAAGCGTCAGCCCGCCTGCAAGCAGCATGTCTTTCTTTTTCCAGCCCGGCTTTTCTTCGCGGCGCATGGCGATTCCCGCGCGAATATCCTCTGGAGGTATTTCCGGCTCCTCGTCGGGTTGAAACGCCCTGATCCTATTTCGTATACAGATGTCGAAGCAGATGTACGCGAACCAGGCAAACAGCGCCACCTGAACGAACGACGCGATGCGCAGCGCAATATCGTCGCCCGGGATGTTCCCAAGCGCCAGAACGACGCCCGCATTGAACAGCAGCGTGACGGTGAACGCCATCGCCATATACAGGATGCGCCTATCGCGGAGCGTAAAGTACGCCATGATCAGCAGGAAAACCGCCGGGTACAGATACCGTTCGTGCATGTTGTGCCCCAGCGTGAACACCCCGATGATGATGAACGCCGCAACGAGATATATCTTCCTTCTGTCCGGCTTTTTGAAAAACAGTATGGCGGACGCAAGCAGAACCGCCGCGATGAAAATGTAACCCCATACCTTATAGGAAAACAGGAAGAAAATCTGCGTATCCTCCACCCAGTTTGCGCCGAACAGCCCGAAGAGGTTGAACGCGTTAATCGTGGCATACGGGTAGGATGTCGCGGTAGAGAGGTAACGCTCCACGATCCAGAACGGCTGCTGGCTCCCCCAGAACGGGATAATGGCCGCGATGAACAGAAGCAGGCTTGCCCCAACGCTAATCCCGATCTTCTTTAAGACCTGCCGTTTTTCACCGGTCATATAATCGTGAATGAACACGAACAGGATCACAGGCGCGAACAAAAGCGTCTGCGGCTTGATAAGCAGCGCAACGGTGAAAATCAGGCACGCTTTCAGGATCCTTTTCTCCAGCAGGCTATGCGCGCAGAGCACTAAAAGCAGGGCCAATATGGAATCGATCTGACCCCAGAGGGAGGTGTTGAGTATCGACGCGGGGTTAAACGCTATAAGCATGGAAAGCGCGAACGCCCATTTTGTCCCCATGCGGCGGGCCGCCAGGGTATAAACGAAATACGCAAGCGCCATGTCCGCGAAGATCGCCGGGAGCTTGATAATCAGCGTAAAGAGCGAGGAGTTGACCGCTATGCCGAAGATGCTCTGTATCCAGCCCAGTATCATGAGTACATACATGTATCCGGGCGGATAATCCGCAAAAATAGAACCGTAAAAGCCCCAGGGCCCCGTGCTGGCAAGGTGCGCCGCCCAGCCTTTGAAACAATTCATATCCGTCTCGAATCCGTAAACTGTGGCTGCAAGTACCATCCGAACCAGCAACGCTACCGTGAGGGCAATGATAAAAGAATTCGTAAGTGCGGGTTTTGTGTTTGTATTCACTGATTCAATGGCTTTTTTCTTAAAGAACCGTTTTACAAGCGCGTAGCAAAACAGGACCCAGAGCGCTGAAAGCAGGATAATGCTCGCATGTGCCTGCGGCTGCTTGATCAGCTCCTGCTGCGTCTTTTCCTTTCCGCTGTCTCCCGGGTCCTGATAGGACGATTCCAGCGATACCGGCGTCACGCCTTCGGGGAGCTTATCGATCTGCTCTACAAGGACATTGTCAAACCACGCCTTGCCCGTCGTGGTATGCGAATAACCGCCAAGGCGCAACGCTATGGTCATCTCCGTCTGCTGTCCGCCCGTGCGCCCGTAGAATTCGAAATGCTGCCACTCCCCGAACGTATCGTCCACGTCGAGCAGGCTGCCTTTCATATCCATAACGCCAAAACTGGCGCCTGTATTGCCCTTGGGAACATCCGACGCCTTGATGTATGCGCTCAGACGGTAGAGCGTATCGGGTTCAACCTGGATGGTCTGTATGAATCGCGCATCGTTTGCGCTGACATTTTCGATATGCACACAGTTTTGCCCGTCCCTGGCGTCAGCCGTTTCCACGGAAAAAACCGAATCGTTTTCTCCCTTCAGCCAAGCGTCGGTATTCCATCCTTCGGGCAGGCCGGTGTCTGCGTCCGTTTGTTCAAAGGAGGGGTTCTGAACAAGATTCACCGTATCCGCTTCCGGGGTCCGTGCAAGCCCCGCGTCAGGCCAAACAACGAATAAAGCAACAAAAACCGCCGCAAAAATAAGTATGGAACGTGTTTTTCTTTTCATCATTGTTCTCCTGGTACGTTTTTCGGCCCTCAAGGACAAATACATCAAAAGCTGCTATTAAACATATAGCAATACGGTCAGAAACACTGTTTACGGCTCTTCAAACGCAAATGCATCCTTGATGTGCCGGATGTTAAGCTTATCTTTTTGTGCATATACTTCGATGACGTCAAAGCGTGCGGGCAGATCGGCCGCATTGTTTTCACTCACATAGTGAAGTGCCGCGGTGCAGATCCTGCGGCGCTTTGCT
>JBMOLJ010000011.1:0-21276 GCA_049324235.1 Bacillota bacterium | reverse complement strand
TGCGCGATTCCGCGCTCATCGACGCGGAGGTGGAAGCGATCATTGAGGAATTCTGCGAAAAGGCGCCGCTGCACAACCCGCACAATCTGCACGGGATACGTGCCTGCCAGGCACAGATGGAAGGTACGCCGCAGGTCGCGGTCTTCGATTCGGCACATCATTGGGATATACCCGATTATGCATATACCTATGCGCTGCCGTATAAGTATTACGAAAAATACGGGATACGCAAGTACGGATTTCACGGGATAACGTTCAAATATATGTCCCGCGAGGCGGCAAAGCTGCTGGGTAAGCCCGTTGAGGAACTCAAGATCGTATTGCTCATGCTGGGCAGCGGATGCACCGCGAACGCCATGATAAACGGGAAGTCCATCGACGTGAGCACCGGATTTACCCCGCATGAAGGGCTGATACAGTCCACGCGCAGCGGTGACCTGGATGCCGCCGCGATTACGTACATTATGGAAAAAGAAGGCATCGCTCCCAGAGACATGGAAAGAATCATGAATCATGAAAGCGGCTGGCTGGGCATATCCGGCATCAGCAACGATATGCGGGATATCAGCGAACAGGTGGACACGAACTACAGGGCAAAGCTTGCCGTAAAGGCCGCGGGGTACAGGGCGAAAAAATATGTGGGAGCATATACGGCGGCGCTCGGGGGAATCGATCTGCTGATTTTCTCGGGCGGCGCAGGCGAAAACAGCCCGATGCTCAGGCATGAGATATGCAAGAACATGGAATTTTTCGGGATCGAATTGGACAAGGGATCATATCAAAACCCTCGTCAAAGGTGAAGATCGTTGTGATTAAAACGGACGAAGAGATCGAAATCGCCCGCGACACGTACAGCGTGGTGATGCAGGCGTCCAGGGAATGACTTTAAGGCGGGAGGCTGACCCTTTATGAAAATGGAGACATTCTTAAACAGCTTGCATAACCGCGGGCTTTCGATATACGGCATCCGGGTCATGCAGGACGGCAAAATAGTGGGCAGCGCCCAGATCGCGGACGATATACCGTATTCCCTCTTTTCGGCGGCAAAAAGCTTTATGGCAACGGCCGCGGGCATTGCGATTGACGAAGGACTGCTTTCGCTGCAGGACCGTCCGGCTGCGATGTTTGCCGATCATCTGCCGGACAATCCTGCCGGCGGATATGAGCGGATCACGCTGGAGCACCTGCTTATAATGGCCAGCGGGCATGACCGCGCACTGCTGATGGAAAAAGAACGCGCGCAGCTCAAGACAAAAGACTGGATACGGTATTTCTTCGAGCAGCCGCTTGTCTATGAGCCTGGAACCAGGTTTGCATACAGCAATGCGTCATCCTATTTGGCGGGATGCATGGTTGAAGAAGCGGTGGGCGCAACGCTGCAGGACTACGCATACGAAAAAATATTCAGGCCTATGGATATCCCGTATTGCGAATGGTTAAAGTGCCCGTTGGGGCATACGTTTGCGCCGACGCGCCTGTATATGCGCATTGACGATCTTATCAAGCTGGGCGTCCTGTATCTGGGCGGCGGGGAATACAACGGCAGGCGCATCGTGTCCGGCGCGTGGGTTGAAACGGCAACGCAAAAGCATATTGAATCGAGCCAGATATGCCCCATAGGCATGGGGGAAGACGAACGCTGCGGGTACGGCTATCAGTTCTGGATGTGCCGTTATCCCGGCGTGTTCCGAGCTTATGGCAGGAACGGCCAGTTCGTGATCGTGATACCCGATAAAAAGGCTATTGTGGCAACGATGGCGGATGAACCCGATGTGCAGGCCATACTGGACGCTGTATGGGAGGAGGTTCTGCCGCAACTGTAACGAATCCGGCACTCCCGCCGGAATGCCACTTGTTTTTCCCCTTAAATCCATGTGCCCTGCCAAATGGGTGCGTGATACAATGATAACGACAAAATTTTTAAAAAAGCTGCCTTTGCACGGCGGCTTTTTTGTATGCGCCGGAGAATGCGTGCATGCTGCGCGTTTTTTGCGGGGTTTTTGAGGAGGGATGCGCGGGAAGGTCATTGGAGGAGGCAACAGATGTAAAGGGGACAAAGAAGGAGGAGGGATATGTTTGAGTATGTACAGGATTTAAAGCTGGAACCAGCACGGCCGTATGCGCTGCGGGAGAAAACCGATATGATCGTGCTGCATCATTTCGCATCCGACGCTACGCCCGAGCAGGTGCACGAATACCATATCAAACGCGGTCATAAGGGCATCGACTATAACATCGTCGTACTGCTCAGCGGCCTGGCCGTTTGGGGGCGGGGGCTTGCATACGAAGGCGGGCATGTGCAAAACAGCGGCGTAAGCGAAGGGATGAACGCGCGGTCAATCGGGATCGCCTGCCAGGGAGATTTCGACGAGCGGACGATGCCCAAAGCGCAAAAGGACATGCTTTTGCGCATCATCTGGGACTGTCTGCGCGCTTATTCCGGGATAAACAGGATCATTGGACACAGGGAAGTGAAGGCGACAGCCTGTCCCGGACGGAATTTTCCGCTGATTGAAGCAAAAACGCAGTTGCAGGCGCATAAAGATACCATAAGCGTAAACAGAGGCATAGGAGAGATAGCAGATGCACCGTCGCCGGATGGAAGCGATAACGGCAAAGGCGTGCCGGCATTCACGCTTTGCAGGATACTCAAATACAGGCTGCCGCATCTTCGCGGCGAAGATGTACGTGCGGTGCAGCAGGAACTCATTGCGCAGGGATTCAGCATAGGCGTTTGCGGAGCGGACGGCGTATTCGGCAGGAGGACACAAAAAAGCGTTAAGCAGTTTCAGCGCAGCAGAAAGCTGAAAACAGACGGTGTGGTAGGCGAAAAAACGGCATTGGCGTTGGGTGGACAATGGGAGGCGGAGAAGTGATACCATCTGAGGACGTTGCGCATAGAATAATATGAGGTGATATGAAAATGGATGTAATGGCCTATATCCTTGAAAAGGCGTTGATACTGATCCCCGCGCTGCTGGTGCTCGGGCAGATCATCAAAAATATCCCTGAGGTCCCGAACTGGGTTATCCCGCTGGTACTGCTGGTTCCCGGGGTGCTCGGAACGATGGCCATCGTAGGATGGACGGTGGAGGGGGCCGTACAGGGGGTGCTGGTAACAGGCGCCGCGGTATACGGAAACCAGATATGGAAACAGGTGACGAACAAAGGATGAATTCGTTGACATCAAAAATATTAACTGCGCCTTGATGACGCTTAAGCCTGCAAATCCTCAGGATTTGCAGGCTTTATTATTTGCGGTTCATTCGTGAGGATTATATATGTTTCCATGTAAAAACATGATGCGCAGAAATGAAATGCAAAAAACTGGGAATAATCCAGTGCAACATGTTTTGTAATGCTATGCGCGGGACACTCCGTGCATGTGTTCAAAAGAAGGAACCCCCTTTATGCACAGAACAGTATCAGGGCGGGAGGAAGAACATGAGGAAAAAGCTGTTCGTGATCGCAGTCATAGCCGTATTGCTTACAGCGCTTGCGGTGGATAACCGGACACGCGCACAGGAAGCTCTGGCTGCAACCGCAGGGAAAACAATCACCCTGTCGATGGAAGACGCTTTAAATCAAATAAAAAAAGCTGTTTCTACACAGAAGGCGGCGAAGACGCCGGTTCCGGAAAAATCACCGGAAGCTGCGCCGGTACGCGCGCCTGAACCCACGCCGGTGCGGACGCCCGCGCCCACGCCCAGGCCCGTGCATACAACAAAGCCCGGGACACAGACGGGAGCATCCGCAAAAAGGCTGACGGTTGGGAGCGTCATAAAAGGAACGCTGACATATTACTGCCCCTGCAGCCATTGCTGCGGAAGCCATGTAAAGGAAATTGGCACGGGGGTCTACCGCAGCAGGACGGCGTCGGGAATAACGGTGCAAACGGGACAGGCGCCGTCGCATCCTATTGTTTCGTGCAATTGGCTGCCGCTCGGTTCCCGGATAGAGGTGAACGGCGTAGTATACACGGTGGAAGACCGCGGCGGAAGCAGCCTGAATAAGGTGGGGCGCCTGGACGTATATGTCTATCGGGGGCATGCGGCAGCGAAAAAAATGGGCATGCAAAAAGGTGTCAGCATAAAGATACTGCGTATCGGGCGTTGATGCGAAAGAGTTCGTTAAAGGGCAATGAGATAAGCCCTCCGGTTCGGAGGGCTTACATGTGTACATCCGTTTTATGGCGGTGACTTCGAGGGCTTTGGCGTGGGCGTTTTAACGGGCGTTTGCGTTTTGGTCGGCTGTGGGGTCTGTGTCGGCGCCTGCGTGGTTGGCGGAGGCTGCGTGGGCGTGGGCGTAGGTGAGCTATATTGCCCGAGTAACGCTGTTACCTCTGATTTATACGTGGCGAAGAGTTTATCCATTTCCGCCTTGTCCTTGGCTGCGGCGATGTCATTGACGAGTTTTTCGGATTTCTGATAAATCACAGTGCGGACGTCCGCAGGCACATTGTATTTATCCAACAGCTCATACACACTGTTGATATAATTATTGATCTGCTCATTGAATTCGGAGCCGGTGTGCTTGGTGCAGGTTTTGGTAGGCGCTGTGTCTTTGGCGAAATATTCTGTCTTATGCGGGCAGAACTTGCCTGCGAGCATGCCGGTTTCCGAGCAGACGGTGCATTTTACCAAACCATAATCTTCCGGTGAACCTTCGAGTATTTTTTTATTGGATTTTCCCGAAAGAATTTTGGACATGAAATTCTGCCACAGCGGAGCGGCGTACCCTCCGCCCGTGGTGCCGTAGCGGAACGAGGGCTGATAGTTATCGTGCCCGATCCAAACGGTTGCTGTGTAATATCCCGTTATTCCCGCAAAGAAAACGCCGCGGTACTTATCATTCGTGCCGGTTTTTCCTGCAACCTCCTGACCAGAAATCTTTGCATTTTGCCCGGTTCCGTTTTGTACGGCGTCTTTGAGCATATCCACCAGCTGATACGCGGTCGATTCTTTATAAACCTGCCTGTGCTCCTGCATCTGTGTTGCGTCCAGTATGACTTTGCCGTCGGCGTCCTTAACCACTGTAAATGAAATGGGTTCAAGGTATTCCCCGCTGTTGGCTATGGCGGCAAACCCCCCTGCCATTTCAAGGGGCGTAATGCCCGAGGTCCCGAGCGCAAGACCCGCGCCGGTCTTGTTGATGTGTTTAGGATTCACGCCCAGGGTGACCAGGTAATTGTATGCGGTATTAAGGCCCACTTCGTCCATGAGAAGGCGCGCGGCCACGACGTTGTAGGATTTTACGAGTCCGGTGCGCATGGTGGTCGGTCCCGTTAAAGACGAGTATTCACCGCCGTAGTTGCTGGGTCTGCCCGAGCCGGTACCCCAGCCCTCGATCGGGTCATTGGTGTTATTGATCAGAGTGGAGGGCGTCAGGCCCTTGTCCAGCGCCGGTCCGTATACCGTAAGCGGCTTGATGGACGAACCAACGGGCATCTTCCCGTCTGTCGCCCTGTTGAGCGTTTTCATCTGGGTAGGCACGTCGCGGGAGCCGACGATGGCTTTAATCTGTCCGGTATGCTGGTCGAGCACCACGGCCGCCGCCTGCGGCTGCTCAACGGTGTAGGTCGATCCGTCGGAATTCTTATAAGTAATCTTCTTTTGTGTCGGGTCTTTCAGCGAAGGGTAACGTTTCCATTCCGACAGCGATTTTTCCACCGTAGTCTGGATGTCACGGTCCACGGTGGTGTATATCTGGTACCCTTTTACACGGATTTCGTTTTCGATGTCGGTCCGGTTTTGCTTTGTATCGGGCAGGTTGCGCTGCTCGAGGAAGTGCGTGATAACGTCGTTGATGGCATATTCGACAAAATGCGGCATATCATATATTCCCGAGTTGGTGCTTTTTTCAACGACCTTGAGTTTTTCCTTGAGTGCGGCCGAATATTCCTTTTTTGTGATATACCCGCCTTCATACATGCGTTTGAGCACCGTATCGGTGCGCTTGTCGGTCTTTTCGGGCGTTTTGCGCACATAATAGTTTTTGCGGGGGTCATAGGAGTTGGGGGCCTGCGTAAGCCCCGCGATACACGCGCATTCGCGCAGGGTGAGCTGTTTGAGCGACTTTCCGAAATAATCCTTTGCGGCGGAGGCAACGTCGTAATTGCCTGAACCGAGGTTGATGGTGTTCAGATATGCTTCGAGTATCTGCTCTTTGGAAAGCTCTTTTTCCAGAGCCAACGCAAGATAGGCCTCCTGCGTTTTACGCTTGAGCGTGCGTTCAGGGGAGAGTATGCGGTTTTTTATGAGCTGTTGCGTGATGGTGCTGCCGCCCGCGGCGCTCGAGTTGGTCAGATTCCCCAGGACCGCGCTGAACAGACGCTTGTAGTCCACGCCCTCATGCTCGTAAAAACGGATATCTTCCGTGGCTATGAAGGCATTCTGGAGCTGTTTGGGGATATCTTGTATTTTCGTGTAGATCCTGTCTTCATTTCCCGAGTAGGTAGTGATCAGGGCGCCCTTGGCGTCATAGATCTTCGATCCCTGCGCCTGGAGGTTAACGGCCTGCAGGTCAAGCTCGGGCGACATGCCGACATAAGCCTTTACCATGCCTACAGCAATGCCCGCGCCGGAAACCGCCAGGATCAATACGGTGATAAGGAGCAGCCGCATCGTCATGGAGAGTATTTCAACGCCGAAACGCTTGCGTTTGATCTCCGTTGAAAAAACGGAGACGGCCTCTTTTTTCCCTGTTTTGTTCAACGGCGGGACGGCTGCGGTTTGCTCCGGCTTTGTGAAAACAATGGTTTGGCCGTCCAAAACGGCATCGGTTCCGCTGCCTCCTGTAATACTTCCGGCAGTATTGGCCTGTCCGTTTATTTCCTGCGGCTTCCGCCCTACGGCATTGCCCAGGGTCAGTCCCGAACGCTTTATCGCTTTGGCCGTTTTGCCTAAAGCGCTGCGTATGGCACGGCCAAGGGCGGCAAAACCCCGTTTAACGGCATCTGCGTATTTTTGCACAATGCGGGTAAAACCGTTGTTTTCATGCGGAGCTTCGTTGTTCATGATGGCCCTCCAGAAATGCGCCCGTAAAAGGTTGCGCATATATCAATCCTGTTCATTATATCACATCAAAACCTTATCCGGCAGCAGTGCTTTAAATCTTTATCAAATTGTTCGGGTAATGGTCATACACTTTCAGGGGGGAATCTTGTATGGCTCTTCGTAAAAGAATACGAATTTTACGGATAAATGTTCCGCGCTGGCTGTTTGTCATATTTGTATTCGTTATCGGCTTATATGTACTTGTGGAGGTCAATATCAAGCCGGTAATCATCGGCCTTGCTGAATCACGCGTGCAGGCGGTGGCGGTTACGGCGATGAATGACACCGTTCTGGCGACACTGGACGATGATATAAAGTATTCTGATCTCATGGAAGTAAAATACGACGAAAGCGGAAACATCACTATGATACAGGCAAATACCATCACAATCGACAAGATCGCGAGCAAGATCGCAAAGGCCGTGCAGGAGAGCATCAGTGAGATAGGCAGCCTGGGCGTCAATGTTCCTGCGGGAAGCATACTGGGGGGGCAGTTGTTTGCGGGGAAGGGACCGCTCATACATATCACCGTCATACCGACAGGTTCGGTGAATACACAGTTTAAGTCGGAATTTACCAGTGCGGGCATAAACCAGACCCGGCACAGGATTATCCTGGAACTGAGCACAAAGATGAAGGTGGTGGCGCCGGTAGGCTCGAGCGGTATCGAAGCTGTGACGCAGATCCCGGTGGCTGAAACGATCATCGTCGGTAAGGTGCCAAACAGCTATGTTAACGTGGATGAAACGGATAAAATGCTTAACCTCCTTCCCAGGCAATAAGGCGACGGCCGGTTTTCCGACAGGATGCGCCATGAGGGGCAGGGTGTTGTGGCTTTTATTGGAAGGAGGGCTATGGTAGAATATTAGCGTCAATTGTAAAGCAAAAGAAAGCGAGTGTGTGGCCCTTGTATCTGAAGCGTTTGGAAATGAACGGATTTAAATCATTCGCGCAGCATACGGAGATGGTATTTGAAGAAGGCATTACCGCGATAGTAGGCCCCAACGGCTCGGGCAAGAGCAACATAACGGATGCCGTACGCTGGGTCCTGGGCGAGCAAAACACGCGGCTCCTGCGGGGGAGCTGCAGGGAGGACATCATTTTCAACGGTACGCAAAAGAGAAGGCCAATGCAATTCTGCGAGGTGACGCTCACCTTTGACAATCACGATGCGAAGCTCCCGATCGATTTTACCGAGGTGAGCGTAACAAGGCGCCTGTACCGTTCGGGCGAGAGCGAGTACCTGCTCAACAGGACGCAGTGCCGCCTCAAGGATATCGTCGATCTTTTCAGGGATACGGGCATAGGAAAGGAAGGGTATTCCGTTATCGGGCAGGGCCGCATAGACGACATCGTTTCCGCCCGTTCGGAAAACAGGCGGCAGGTATTTGAGGAAGCCGCGGGCATTGTAAAATACCGCGTGCGCAAGGAAGAAGCCGCGAGGAAACTTGGCAGTACGATTCAAAACCTGCAGCGGCTCGATGACCTGCTCGAAGAGCTCGGGACGCAGCTTGTTCCGTTGGAAGAACAGAGCCAGAAAGCACGCGAATATATCCGTCTTTGTGATGAACTGAAAAAGCTGGAGCTTGCTTTGTTCGTCCGCCAGTATGAGAACAACGAGCAGAAATTGCAGTTGGGCGCAGCTGATATGGCCGCGCTGGATGAGCAGATACAATCGGCAAACGAAAAAGCCAGGCAGCTGGAAACCGCTGCGCAGCATACGCGGGAGGATATTTCCGCAGCGGATACGAAAATGGCCGTGTTGCAGCAGCGGCGCATGGAAATATCGGAGCGTATCGCCCGTCTGGAGGGGGACGAGCGCGTGCTGGGCGAGCGCATGGAAAGCCTGAAACGCGAAAACGCCCGCATCCTGAGTGAGCTTGCCGCGGACGATGAAAAAGCCGACGCGCTGCGCCGGGACATTGGCTTGCAGCAGTTGGATTCCGGCAAGCAGGCGGAGGCGTTTGCTAAGATTTGCGCCGCGCATGAAGCGAAGGAAAACGAGCTTAAAGCGCTTGAAGCGCGCATTGCATCCGATCAGGAACGTCTGGAGGAAAGGAAAACGGGCCTGATGGATGCGCTCAACAGCCTCGTTGACGTGCGCAGCAGGACCGCGAGGCTGAGCCAGGTCAAAGCAGGCCTGGAGGAGCGGCTGTCGCAGTTGCGGGAGGAACGCGATGCGGCCGCGCGGGAGAGCGCCGCGCTTGAAAAAGAGCATAAAGAATCACAGGATGCCCTGACGGGCCTCATCCATCAGCTTCAGGACAAGCAGAAGCTGATTGCGGCAGGGGAGCGGGAAACGGACAGGCTGCGTGAAGATGCCATGCGGGCCGAGCAAAAACTAAGGGATATAGAGCGCAGCATCCATGAAAAAGAGACGCGCAAATCCATGCTCGAGGATATGGCGCGCGAATACGAAGGCTATTCCTTGGGAGTCCGCATGATATTGAAACGCGCGGCGGAGGACGCGTGGCTGAAAAAGGGCGTGTACGGCGTGCTCGGCGATCTGATACTGGTGCCCGAGGGGTTCGAGACGGCAATGGAAGCCGCGATGGGCGCGGCTCTCGGGCATATTGTGACCGTCACGGACCAGGACGCGAAGGAGCTTATCCAGTTTTTGCGCGCGAATAAATACGGACGCGCCACGTTTTATCCGGTATCGACCGTGCGCGAGCGTATGCTGAGCGAAAAAGAGCGCGCGCTTTTGAATGTTCCGGGGTGTCTGGGTGTGGCAAGCGAATTGCTCGAATATGACGCACATTTTCAGGGCGTGGTTCGCGCGGTGCTTGGACGCACGGTGGTGATGGAAACGCTGGACCAGGCCATCCTCCTTGCGCGCAAAGCCGGGCATACGTTTAAAATCGTGACGCGCGCGGGCGATATAATAAGCCCGGGCGGCGCGATGTCGGGCGGGAGCAGGAAAGAAAACGATACCGGCCTGTTCATGCGCAAACGCGTGCAGCAGGAGCTGGATACGGAAATCCATGCTTTAAGAAAACAAAGGAAAGAGTATGCAGAGGCGCTGTCTGATGCGCAGGCAGCGTTGAAAAATGCGCGTTCCCTTCTGCAAGCGGGGAAAGAGGAAGTCCATGCGATGCAGGTGCAGCTCGCGCAGGTCAAAGAACGCCACGAAATCGTTGAAGAGACCATGCAGGAGAATGCAAGGCGCATAGAACAGCTCAGGGAAGAAGACGAGCGTATTGGCGAAAGCATGACCGACGTGCTGGCGCAGATGGAGGGAAGCGATACCCTGCAGGGGGATATCGAATCCTCCCAGGCATCCATCCGTGAAGAAATTGCGGTCCTGAAGACCGCGCTGGACGCGCTCACGGACACCCGCGAAAAGATGCATGAGGCGCTCACCAAAGAGCGCATACGGATAGCCGCATTGAAGCGCGACCAGTCGGTGGCGTTCGATGAACAGAAACGCCTGCAAAAAGAGCTGGAGCAGATTACATTGCAATGTGATAAAAAAAGACGGGCGCTGGAAGATGGGAAAAGGGAACTGGAACGCGTTGAAAGCAGGCTTGCAGAGGGGCGTGCACGGACGCAGGCGGACAGAAAATGCCTCGAAGATATAAACGAGCAGATCAAACAGGAGGAAGACGGGCGCATAAAGCTGCTTCAAATGCAGCAAGAGCAGGACAGGATGCGGGAACAGCGCAGGGAAGAGAATACGGCGCTGCACGAGAAGCGGCATAAGCTGGAGATGCAGCTGGCAAAAACCGAGTATGAGAACCGTGCCCTGCAGGAGCGCGTGTGGGAGGATTATGAAATCACGTATGCTTCCGCGAAGGAATATAAGCTTGAAACCGGTGTACGCGAGGCCATGAACCAGGTATCTGTGATAAAAACATCCATACGCCTGATGGGGCCGGTCAACGTTTCTGCGGTGGAGGATTACCGGCTGGCGCGCGAGCGTTACGATTATTTAAGCGCGCAGCAGGAGGACATGCATCAGGCCCGCGGCGATCTTGAACGCCTGATCGCCGATCTGGAGAAGAACATGCGCCGCAGGTTTACGGAGCAGTTTGCTTTGATTAACGAGAACTTTCAAAATACATTTGTTGAGCTGTTCGGGGGAGGCAGCGCGCAGCTACGCCTGGCCGATGCGGGAGACGTGCTGGAAAGCGATATTGACATCATTGCGCAGCCGCCCGGCAAGAAGCTCCAGAGCATTTCCCTGCTCTCGGGCGGAGAAAAGGCGCTCACAGCCATAGCCATACTTTTTGCAATGCTCAAGCTCAAACCATCGCCGTTTTGCATACTGGACGAAATCGAATCCACGCTCGATGATGTGAACGTTGTCCGGTTTGCGAAATATCTGAAAAACTATTCGGAACTGACGCAGTTCATCCTCATCACCCACAGGAAAGACTCCATGGAGCAGAGCGATGTGCTCTACGGCATCACGATGGAAGAAAAAGGCGTATCCAAAATGGTTTCGGTATGCCTGAGCGCATGAAAGGAAAGAATACATAAGATTATGAACGGAAAAGAAGAAAAAGGCGGATTGTTCGCACGCCTGCGCCAGGGGCTTTCAAAAACACGGCAGTCTCTGTCCGGGTCGATTGACTCCGTGCTCGCAGGATTTACCAGGATAGACGAGGAGCTCTTTGAAGAGCTGGAAGAAACGCTGATCGCGGCCGACGTCGGGGTGCAGGCCACGCAGGACGTGCTGACTTTGCTGCGGGAACGCGCGCGGATCGATAAGGTAAAGGACGCAAAGGCTTTGCGCGCACTGATAAAGCAGGTGCTGGTCGAGCGTATTGAGATGAACAGGTCAGCCGACGTCATGGAAGAGGACGGGCAGCGCGTGCTCCTGGTGGCAGGCATAAACGGGGTCGGGAAGACCACGTCGATAGGCAAGCTTGCGCACCGGTACCTCAATCAGGGTCAGAGCGTGATACTCGCTGCCGCGGACACGTTCCGGGCCGCCGCCGCCGAACAGCTTGAGATATGGGGGAAACGCGCGGGCGTCCCTGTTATACGTCATCAGGAGGGGTCTGATCCCGCGGCCGTCGTGTTCGACGCAGCCGCGTCGTTCAACGCCAGAAAGGCGGACGTGCTGATATGCGATACGGCCGGGCGCTTGCACAACAAGAAGAACCTCATGGAAGAGTTGAAAAAGATACAGCGCGTGATCGAGCGCGAATGCCCGCAGGCAAAGCGCGCGTGCTATCTCGTGCTCGATGCCACGACGGGCCAGAACGGCATCGAGCAGGCGCGTGTTTTCCAGGAGTGCGTGAATGTGACCGGAATCGTGCTGGCCAAGCTGGACGGGACGGCAAAGGGCGGCGTGGCCGTAGCCATCACCTCGGCGTTGGGGATACCCGTACGTTACGTGGGCGTCGGCGAAGGGATGGACGATCTACAGCCGTTTGACGCCGAAGCGTTTGTCGACGCCATGTTCTGAGCGCCGGAGCAAACTTTGCTCCGCTCGCCCCGCAGGAGTGAAGGCTTCTGCGGGGCGTTTATCGTTTTTTTATGCAGATCAGGAAAGGTACGCATTGAGCTTGGCCATATTGTTTTGCTCCATCGTGATGTATTCGTTTGCAAGCTCGGTTGCCTGCGGCTCTGCCTGCTTATGGCGCGCTAATAAAAGATTGATTTCATCCACTCCTTTTTTGCTGCCGTTTATCATGAGCTGGGCAAGATGCTTTGGGCTGGTATGCAGCAGGGTGCTGAAGTGGATGGAAGTCCTGAGGGCGCACTTGCAGAATATGTTGTAATCCTCGGGAAATTCATTGCTGCTGAGCATCTGTTGCGCCGCTTTTTTTGCCACATCCAGGTATTGCGTGCGTTGCGAAGACAGATCGCCGATAAGGCCCGTATCATTCGTTTTAGGGAGAATCATATCGACGGCGTCCATGCCTGCGCGGGCATTTTGATATATCTCATGCAGAATTGTCATATCGTTTGAATGTTCCATGACCGGCTCCTTTCCTTGTTCGCTTATCTATAGAATGCGACGGAAATCCAAAAACTATGTACGCTCTTGAATTTGAATGATAAAGAATGATAATATACAATTCGAGGCGTTGGAGGTGGGACTTGGATACCTTGGTATACGAAAGAAAAATAAAAATTCCTAACCATGAAGTGGATTTCACGGGACACTGGCGGATAGCGTCGATATTCAATGAAATGCAGGAGATATCCGAGCAGCATGGGAAAATGCTTGGAGTCAGCAGGAAAAAGCTGGATGACTGCGGAATATTCTGGGTTATTTCACGCATGCGCGTGCATATGCAGGCGTATCCTACCTGGGGAGAGGAAATTATTTCGGCTACCTGGCCGCACAATATCGGAAGCCGCATTTTTCCCCGGTGTTTCCGGTTTACGCGCTTAAACGGAGAGTTGCTGGGACAGGCGACGACCATTTATCTGCTGATGGACATGAAAACGCAGCAGATCACGCGCGCGCCCGAGGGAATTGTCATACCGGATGTGAAACATGCGGATGAACCCCCTGCATTGGGGCTGGGGAAACTGATTACGGACCAGGACATGGAAGAGGCCGGGCGCCGCAAGCCGAGGTACAGCGATATCGATATGAACAATCATATGAACAATGAGCGATATGCACAGTGGATCTGCGACATGTTTGAACCCGGACGTTTCCGCGAGAATTATATCGAGACGCTCCAAATCAATTTTTTGGCCGAGGCCAGGCCAAACGAAAGCATCACGCTGTTCCTGCACGAGGAACAGGAGAATGCGTGGATATCCGGCAAGAGGGAAGATTCGGGAACGCCGGTATTTGAGGCGTTGTGCGCATGGAGCGGCAGACAGACCCGGTAATTCAAAAGTAAGGAGCGAAACATGGATTCGATTACGCTTTGGCTTATTCCGCTCGGTCTTTCGATGGATGCATTTGCGGTGACCGTTTCAAACGGCGCCGTTACAAAAAGAATCCGCATGCGGCATGTCCTGACAATGGCATTAACGTTTGGCGCCTTCCAGGCCGGCATGCTTCTTCTGGGTTCGCTGCTGGGAAAAGTTGTAAGCCCGCAGCTTACGGCTCTGGCTTACTGGATCGCGTTTTTTGTGCTGGGGGCAATCGGCTTGAACATGATTCTGGCCGCACTGAAGAACAGGGAAACAAAAACGAATGCGGACGGACTGCGCATGTCCGCCCTGCTGATGCTTGCACTGGCGACGAGCATCGATGCGTTCGCGGTAGGCGTAACGCTTTCTTTCATCCGCGCCGACGTCATACTGGCAGCCGGCGTAGTGGGAGGGGTCACGTTCGCGCTCAGCATATGCGGGGCGTTTGTGGGGAAATACCTGGGTTCGCTTATCGGAAAGCGCGCCGAACTTGTAGGCGGCGTCATCCTCATTGGCATTGGCATAAAGATACTCGTGCAAAACGTATTAATCCGTTGATCAAACAAAAATACTGTTTTTCATGTATCCTATTACATCGTAAAAATCGTTCCAGCCGATATAGGGCAAACCGTTTTCCTGCATATGCTGAAGCAGCGTGTCCCGGGCAAACATATGGCGGCAGGTTTTGGCTATGGTAAGGTCCGTAACGCCGTCGCCTATCCCGATAAACACATCGGCGTTCAATTGCGGGAGCACGGTTGACTTATCCAGAAACGAGTACGGTTCCATGCAGGGCGAAAGCACGGTCAGGTATTCTTTGGAAGTATCCAGCACGGCGCTGTAGAACGCATGGATGCCCTCCCTGTACGGGGCAAGCTTTCCCTGCACGGTATAGTCCAGTCCGCCGGACAGCACGATGAGCGGCACTTCGATTTCATTGAGATAGCCCACGAATTCATCGAACCCGGGCCGGATGCGCATCGATTCGATGTAAGCGTCCACCTTATGCAGGTCGGTAGCGGGGATGGATTCAATAAGCGCGAGGCAGGCGTCAATCAATATGGTTTCGCCGTCATATACGCGCTGCATCGTTTGAGCGATCACCTCTTTGGAGCATACGGCGTTTACCAGTCCCCAGAAAGTGTCTTCCGTTGTAACGGTTCCGTCAAAATCACAGATGACCATATATGGAAACGGTTTGCACATAAAAAAAGCCCTCCATGTTTTCGCGCAAATACGTATATATGTATAGTAACGTTTGTGTTTAATACATGTCAATACCTGTTACGGGCAAATTTGCCGGGATTATATGCGTTTTTTCCGGTTGTACACACACAGAAGCAGGATAATGTAGCAGATGGTGCCGAAGATGCTGAAAACAAGCGCGACGGCTGATACGTCCGCCTTCTGGAGCAGCGGCAGGTACGCCTGCCCGAACACGGAGGCGGCCGAGGGAGCCAGAAACGGCGTAAGCAGAATGTACAGCGTGAAGGCGATGGCCGTATGCACGAGTTTCGGGAAAATATAATGCCGGAGGCGCAGGGGCGTTCCCCTGAGCATACCGGCCGATTGCGCGGCCACGCTCAGGCTGCCGAAGGATAGTATGATCAGCGCCGCCGCCCCCTGCTGCCAAAGGCTTGCCGCAATTTTCGCGACCTCGCCGCATCCGTTGGCCATTTCGATAACGCCTTCCGCCACCGACGTACCGAGGGCGGGGTTGAGGCCAAGCACAGACAAAACGGGATGCAGCGCCCGTGCGCACCAGTCCAGAAGGCCAAGCAACTGGAGCTGTTGGATAAAAATAGAGAAAAGAACCATGTTTCCGCCCACAAAAAGCATGGACTTCATTGCGCGTTCGGTGGCCGTGACCAGATTCAGGCTCTGGCTTTCGAGAAGCCCGGTTTCCCGGAAAGGCTCCAAACGGGGTTGAAACAATCCGTACCAGACCCGGTAGAACTGCCCGCACAGTATGGCTCCCCCAAAGTGCGAAAGCGCAAGGATCAAGGCAAGCTCGGGCGCCTGTAAAAGCGCCGTGCAGACCGTACCCACCAAAAAGGTCGGCGAGCAGCAGAGGGTGTAGGGCAGTGTGCGGAGCGCGTCCTCCGGTGATAAGACGCCGGTGCGCACCATTTCGCCGGTGATGCGCGCTCCCGCGGGATAACCCGAGACCATGCCGGTGAAAATCGCATATAGCGAAGCAGGAGGAAGCCCGAACATGTGCTTTGCAACACGCTCGTGCCGGACCGTCCGTCCGGCGGGCACGCATTGCTTGACCAGAAGCGAGGATAGTATAAAAAATGGAAGCAGGGAGGGAACAACGCTGTAAAGCCACATATTTAATGCATCTTTGGCGGCGGTTATGCATTGCCCGGGATAAAGCAAAAGCAGTATAATGGAAATACCGATGAAAACGGGTAAAGATTTTTTCAATAAGCTCATATGATCTCATTATCCTGTCTATCGTTTGTATTCTTATGCATATGAAAAGGAGTAGAAAGCTATGAAAGATAGATGCAGTATTGGCGTTGCGCTGAGCGGCGGAAGCTCACGCGGGCTTGCGCATTTGGGCGTATTGGAAGTGCTTGACGACGCGGGCATACCGGTGGATATGATCGCGGGAACGAGCATGGGCGCAGTGGTCGCGGGCATCTATGCAACGGGCGGCGACATGGTAATGTGCTCAAAATTTGCCTGTCAGATCAATGAGAAAGCTTTTTTTGACATAACCATTAAAAAATACGGCCTCCTGAAGGGGGACCGTTTTCAATCGGTAATCTGTACGCTCACAAAGGATATGGATTTTAAGCAGACAAGAATCCCGCTTGCGGTGGTTGCGTGCGACCTGATGACCGGTGAAAAAGTGGTGTTCAGGGAGGGGAAAATCCATGAGGCGATCCGTGCAAGCATCTCCCTTCCCATGATATTCGCCCCGCACCATTACATGGGCAGGATACTGGTAGACGGGGGGCTGGTTGATCGCATGCCCGCCGGAATCGTACGCGAGGAGATGGGCGCGGATATCGTAATTGGCGTCGATGTAGGGCACCGCGGGCAGAAGCTCTCCGAACCGGACAGCAGGCGCGATGTGATCATGAAAACGTTTGACATCATGGCGTGGGAGATAGCAAAAAGGCAACAGAAATATACGGATTATGTGATCATTCCCGATGTGCGGCATATTCCCTCGCTCACGCTTGCGCAGGCCGACGAATGCGTGGAGCTTGGACGCAAGGCCGCGCGCGAAGCGCTGCCGGAAATCAGGAAGATGATAGCAGAAAGAAATGAGCAAAAACTCAAACAAGCTTCAGGTTAACTAAGCTTTCTTCAGGGGGTATGGGGGATTGCGATTCCCCACCGTAAATCCAATCTGACGACATGCGCTTTTAACCGCACAGGAAATCCGTCGCAAGCTCCGGTTTGCGACGGCCTAAAGCTTTATGATGGGCTGCGTAAAATCCTGGCCCCAAGCGCTAAAGCGGGGTTCTTTTTGGACGGTTGCATACAGGTCGCTGCCCAGAACGTCAATGGAAAACATTTTTTTTAAAATTTCATCCCCGGGGGTGTAATCGGCCGCCTTGGATATGATACCGATATTGCCGGACTGGGAAACAGCGCCGAGCAGCGCGCTGCCTGCGCGCGTAAAACCAAGGACGCGCGCATAGACGGGCGCGTGCGGCGGGCGCAGGGCGCTGAGCGTATCCTGCCCGACGCCTAATAACGCATACAACAGAATGCGCTGCAGCCGCGTGCGGGTGTAGCGCCTTGTTTTCACCTCGTCCAGGAGCTCATTGATTGTACGCGTATAACCGGCCGCGCGGTATATCCTGCTTTCCAGGCCTTCGCCCACTTCCCCCAAAGCCGCGATGCCGTCCTTTCCGAGTTTTCGCAGGGAATAAAATATCATCTGCGAAAAATCCTCGAAACGCACCGGCCGGAAGCCTTCGCGCACGGCCTGCTGCATGGATGCGTAAACGTGTGGCGGGAGCGCGGACTGAAGCTGTGCATCCTTTATACCATGCGTAAACAGGCGCTCCCGTATAGCCGTGGCGCTGGGCATTTCGTAATTCAGCCCGCTTTGGTGGTAGCCTGCCGAACGCCTGCGTACGATATGGGGCCGCATCGGGCTGTTCAGACGTTGTTTCGCTTTGAGATACTCGAGGGCCAATATGGCGTTAGGGCTGATGAGCGCTTTTTCGGCATCAGGGTCATTCAGGATATGCACGGCGGCCAAAGCCCGCGCCCTTGCGAGCGTATGCCCCTGATCCAGCAAGTTGTGCAGATGTTCCTGAAACTCCGGCGGTTCGGTCAGAAGCAGATTTGCGATGCGCTCCAAAAGGGCGGTGTCTTCTGTTTCGCTGCCGAAACAGAAACCGTCCACAACGCCTAAACGGTGGAGTATGGATATTGCGCCTGAGGCAAATCCTTCGGCGCTGCTCACGGCATATACGGTAGGAAGTTCGAGCACAAGATCAGCGCCCGCATTGAGCGCCCACCGCGCGCGCTGCCATTTGTTGAACGCCGCGGGTTCTCCCCGCTGCGTAAAATTCCCGCTCATTACCACGACAACGGCGCGTGCATCCGTGATTTTTCGCGCCGATTGCAGATGATAGGCATGTCCTTTGTGAAACGGATTGTATTCGGCCACAATGCCGGTCGTAATCATGCGTGTGTCTCCCGAACATTTACTGGAACACTATCATATCAGATAATACCAAAATCTCCAAGCGCATGCAGAAAACCAAATACTATGTCGAAAAAAAGATTGTGAAAAAACATATTAATAGATATAATATAAGTTGCGTGAAAAATACCAACTTAACTATTTTCCATATTTATTATTTCCTATATTTTGAAAGGGGCTCTTTGTTATGTCTATCATGGACACCATCTGTCAGAAGGCAAAAAGCAAAAAAATGAGGGTTGTTCTTCCCGAGGGAACGGAAGAGCGCACGCTTAAAGCCGCTGAAATAATTGTAAAAGAAGGCCTTGCAGACGTGACGCTGATCGGAAACGCGGATGCAGTCAAAAAAGCGGCGCAGGGAGTTGATCTAACCGGTATCCAGATCATCGACCCGGTCGCGGATTCCCGTCACCAGCCTTATTCGGAGAAGCTGTACGAGCTTCGCAAGGAAAAGGGCATGACCATGGAACAGGCCGATGAACTGATGAAAGACGAAATGTACTTTGGCGTAATGATGGTCAAGATGAACGAGGCGGACGGGATGGTTGCAGGCGCAATTCATTCAACGGGCGACACCCTTCGCCCGGCACTGCAGATTATCAAGACCGCTCCCGGCATCTCAGTCGTATCCAGTTGCTTCATAATGGAGCTGCCCGATAAGACATACGGAGATGCCGGCGTTTTAATTTTTGGGGACTGCGCGGTAAACCCCAACCCCACTGCAGAGCAGCTTGCTGCTATCGCCATTTCGTCGGCAAGGACGGGGAACGCGCTTACCGGCCTAAATCCGCGCGTTGCGATGCTTTCGTTCTCGACCAAAGGCAGCGCCAAGCATGAGCTGGTGGACAAGGTAGCGCAGGCGACACAGATTGTCAAACAGAACGCCCCTGATCTGATGGTGGACGGAGAATTGCAGGCGGACGCGGCTCTGGTTGAATCGGTCGGACAATTGAAGTCCCCCGGCAGCCCGGTGGCAGGGAAAGCGAATGTCCTGATTTTCCCCGACCTGCAGGCAGGCAACATAGGCTATAAGCTGGTGCAGCGCCTGGCCGGCGCGGAAGCGATCGGCCCGATACTGCAGGGCATTGCAAAACCCGTGAACGATCTTTCGCGCGGATGCAGCGCCCAAGATATTGTGAACGTGGTTGCGATCACGGCCGTACAGGCACAGGGATAATCCGGGTAACGAGAGTAATTCGGCTAAGAGTATTAGGAGGAGAATAGTCATGAATATACTAGTTATTAACTGCGGCAGTTCATCGCTGAAATACCAGCTTATTAATATGGAAAACGAAGAGGTTCTCGCAAAGGGCCTTGCCGAGCGCATCGGAATCGAGAAATCCGTGCTGATTCATTGTGTGCCGGACAAGGACAAGGTCTGCATCCAGAAAGACATGAAGAACCACACCGAGGCCATACGCATGGTGCTCGACGCCCTGATAGATAAAGAACACGGCGTAATTAAAAGCATGGATGAAATAAAGGCCGTGGGACACCGCGTCGTGCATGGCGGCGAAGATTTTGCGGGTTCGGTCGTGATCAACGACGACGTCATGAAGGCGCTGGAAAACAACGCCAGCCTGGCGCCGCTTCATAACCCGGCCAACATCATGGGAATCGACGCCTGCAGGCAGATTATGCCCGATGTACCTATGGTCGGGGTCTTTGATACGGCGTTCCATCAGACAATGCCCAAAGAGGCCTATCTATATGCCCTTCCCTATTCGTATTATTCGGATTACAAGGTGCGGCGCTACGGTTTCCACGGCACGTCGCACAAGTATGTTTCCCAGCGGGTGGCCGAGCTTATGGGCAAGCCTTATAGCTCCATAAAGACTGTGACTTGTCATCTGGGGAACGGTTCGAGCATTGCTGCGGTGGATTGCGGGAAGTCCGTGGACACGTCCATGGGCCTGACGCCGCTCGAGGGCGTCCCCATGGGAACGCGCTGCGGGGATATTGACCCTTCGATTATAGAGTATATGATGCGGGAAGCCGGTATGAGCGCCGCTGAGATCATGAACGATCTGAACAAAAAATCGGGTGTTTTTGGCATATCCGGCGTGAGCAGCGATTTCAGGGATCTTTTTGAAGCGGCAAAGACCGGCAACGACCGCGCACAGGCCGCACTGGATATCTTTTGCTACCGTATCCGCAAGTATATCGGCGCTTATGTGGCAGCGATGAACGGGGTGGACGCCATTGTATTCACGGCTGGAATCGGCGAAAACGCTGCAAACGTGCGGGCAGCCATTGTCGCTAAGCTTGGGTATCTCGGCGTTACGCTCGATAAGGAGAAGAACAATTTGCGCGGCCAGGAAGTGTGCATCTCCACACCCGACTCCAAGGTGCAGGTATGGGTCGTGCCCACGAATGAGGAACTTGTTATCGCAAGGGATACGCTTGCCATAACAAACGGCAAAGCCTAGGCTTTCGCTAAACCCTTTGGGATTGACAAATCCTGCTTGAAAAGATAAAATAAGGCTCGGTATCGTAAAATGGGGGCAGAACAATGAGGATACACGCTGGCGATGCTATAAAATCGCCCGGTACGCCCTTCGGTTTCGAGCTTGAACAACCCTGGCGCGCGATTGATTTTGCCGGAGACCATATTGAAATGGTACATCCCGTCAGGATGAAAGGGACGTACACCGGACAATCCGGCAGCGTCATTGTGCAGGGAACATTGCAGACCATTGTGCGCATGGA
>JBMOLJ010000010.1:0-21305 GCA_049324235.1 Bacillota bacterium | reverse complement strand
TGGCCATCTGTCTAGGCCTGTTGTTGCCAGCAGGCTCAAGCGATTACCCGGAAGCTTGGCGGGCCACCAACAGCGCTTCCCTATTAATCTTGCACCAGGTGGGGTTTACAGAGCGGACAAGTCGCCAAGCCGCTGGTGAGCTCTTACCTCACCTTTCCACCCTTACGGCCTAGAGGCCGCGGTATATTTCTGTTGCACTCTCCTTGGAGTCGCCTCCACTGGGTATTACCCAGCACCCTGCCCTATGGTGCTCGGACTTTCCTCGTACGGCTTTGGCCGTACGCGGCCATCCGGTTTACTCGTATCCAGCCGCAAGGATAAAGTATTATCAGCTTGGGTAATACAAAATCCTGCCGCAGTTTTCACATTCAAATATCTGGCTGCCTTCCTGTACCTGGCTTACCATGAGCGACGGCAGCGTCATGTTGCACCCGCCGCACTGGTCAGCTTCGATCAACGCAAGCGGCGCGCTCTTGTTCTTTTTAATCTCCTTATAGCGCTCTAAAAGCGCCGGATCCACTTCTTTTTCAACGGCTTTCACCGCCGACTGCAGCCTGCCGAGTTCATCTGCCGATGCCTCAAGCTCCTTGTTATGTTCTTCCTTGAACTTCGCAAAATCCCTGCGCGCCTTGGAAATCTTGGAGCGCATGTCCTGGAGCTTCGTCTCGGCGCCTTTGAGGTCCTGCATCAGCGCATACAGCTCCCTGCGGATCAAAACTATCTCGCTCTGCACTTTCGTGTATTCGTTAAGCATCGCATTTACGCTCTCCAGATCGTCCTTGGGCGCGTCCTCATACCCTGCTTCCATCTCCGTAAACAGGGAATTCTGATGGTCGAACTGCTCCATCATTTCCTTCAGGCGCGCAAGCTTTTTTTCGGCGTCGCCTTCCATCTTCAGCAGGCGATCCTGCTGATCGATCAGAAACTTGCGGATTCTGAGCAGATTCTGCCGTGCCTTTGAATTCTTCAATTGGTTTTCCAGCTTGTCGTATTCGAGGTCTGCAAGCTGGTAACGCCACAAGGCGTCAAGTTTCTTCATCAAAATCCTCCCGCTTAGGCCGACAGTAAGGACATTAAAAAGGGAATAAGCGGTTCTTATTCCCCACGAATCAGCCTGAGTTCATGGCTGTGCTCTGATAGCACAAACTCTACACTATATTGTAACGCATCCAGGCTGCTTTGTAAACGGCGAATTAATTCGGGCAAAACGACGCATTCCGTCGAATAATGCCCGCACAGCATGACACCAAGGCCAAGCTCGCCCGCGCGCAGGCATTCGTGATGCTTGAGCTCCCCCGTTACGAAAAGCTGCGCGCCTTTTTCCGCCGCTGCCTCCAGCAGTCCCGACCCCGAGCCGCCGCACACGGCCACCCGCATGATCTGCGCATCCTTATCGCCTGATACGCGCGCGCCGCCGCAGTTTAAAGCACGCACGGCTTTTTGGGCAAAATCGTCAAGCGGCACCGGACGCTCAAGGTCGCCGACGCGCCCCAGCCCCATTTCCTCCGGACACTTTTCCAGCGCGTATACATCATATGCGGGTTCTTCATACGGATGCGCATCAAGCATTGCTTTAACGGCCGCATGCAGACGGTAAGCCGGAACGACCGTTTCAAGCCGGATCTCATTCGTCTGTTCAAAGTTTCCGGGCCGCCCGACAAACGGGCAGGCGTTTTCGGGGACCTCAAACGTACCGGTGCCCTCCGCCATGAACGAACACTTGCCGTACGCCCCAATCCTGCCCGCCCCGGCCGCCCACAGCGCTTCCTGCACCGGCTTCACATGGTCGGCCGGGACAAAAACAACAATTTTCTTATACTCTTTTTCATAATACGGCTGCAGACGTTCGACCTTCTTCAACCCAAGCAGCCCTGCCAACACGTCGTTCACGCCGCCCTGCACGATGTCGAGGTTGGTATGCGCCGCATACAGGCTGATCCCCGCGCGCGCCAGCCGGTATACGAGCGCGCCTGTGCCCGCCGTTACCCTGCGCACCGGTTCGAGCATGAGCGGATGATGCGTGAGAATCATCTGCGCGCCGGCCTGAACAGCCTCGTCGATCACGCCGGGCGTGGCCTCCAATGCTACGAGCACCTTTTGGACGCTGGTGTCCGGGTCGCCCACCAGCAACCCGACGTTGTCAAAATCCATTGCCAGCGCCGCCGGGGCAATGGTTTCCATGATTTCACAGATTGTCCTGCACGCTACAGCCATAATAGCATCTCCTCATATAACCGGACGGATTCTTTCAGTGCGTCCAGCGTTTCTTTCGTTCCGCAGCCGTTCGCCTCCAGATCTCCGAGCAGATTCCTGTTGATTCTGAGTTTGTGCGCCACACGTGTTTTAAGCAGCGGATGGCGCTTCTGCCACAGCCGGAACCCAACCCCTGCGTAACGGAGGTCATAGGGCGGCGCTTCCTGCCTCCCCGCTGCGATCACGTCGAAAAGCCGCCCGTTTTCGGCCGCCAGGTCTTCGTCCAGTATGTGCAGCCCCTGCGCTACAAGCGCTTTGCGCAGCACGTCCTGCTTCTGCATCGGCTGGAGGATCAGGCGCGTGTTATGTCCAATCTTTTCCATGCCGGACTGCAGTATTCGCGCGATCTCCAATCCGCCCATGCCTGCGATCACGACGGCCTGCACCTCGCCGTATTGCAGCGGGTCGAAGCCGTCGCCAACCCGGCAGTCCAGCCTGTGATCAAGATGCAGCCTCACGGCAAGCCGTCCGGCTTTTTCGAGCGAAAGCGCGCTGCGGTCGATAGCCACGGCCCGTGAAACGGTTCCCCTTTGCAGCAGGGCGACGCTGAGCCGCCCGTGGTCGCACCCGATGTCGGCCATGGCGCACCCCTCTTCAATGTAGCGTGCCACAGCCTCCATCCGTTTGCCTAATTCTATCATACATCGAGCCTTTCAGCCAAAATACGGCTTATTTCGGACAACAAAGAAGGCGGAGCACAGCGCCGCCTTCTTATTATCTGGTAACAAATCAATCAAGGAAATCCTTGAGTTTCTTGCTGCGGCTGGGGTGCCTGAGCTTTCTTAGCGCCTTGGCCTCAATCTGGCGGATACGCTCGCGCGTCACATTAAATTCCTTGCCCACTTCCTCCAGCGTGCGCGCGCGTCCGTCGTCCAGTCCGAACCGGAGCCTTAAAACTTTTTCCTCCCGTGGCGTCAGCGTATCCAGCACGTTCATGAGCTGTTCCTTGAGCAGCGTGAATGCAGCGGTCTCGGCAGGGGCGGGAGCGTCCTCGTCGGGTATGAAATCCCCCAGATGGCTGTCTTCTTCCTCGCCGATCGGCGTTTCGAGCGAAACCGGCTCCTGTGCGATTTTGATGATCTCACGCACCTTTTCCTGCGAAATGCCCATTTCAGCCGCGATTTCCTCGGGCTGCGGCTCTCTTCCGTATTCCTGCACCAGCTGGCGGTTCACGCGGATGAGCTTGTTGATGGTCTCAACCATATGTACGGGTATGCGGATGGTCCGGGCCTGATCGGCAATTGCCCGGGTAATGGCCTGGCGTATCCACCACGTGGCATACGTGCTGAATTTGTAGCCCTTGCGGTAATCGAATTTTTCGACAGCCTTGATCAGCCCCAGGTTTCCCTCCTGAATCAGGTCCAGAAACAGCATGCCGCGCCCCACATAACGCTTTGCGATGCTCACCACCAGCCGCAGGTTCGCTTCGGCAAGCTTGCGCTTGGCTTCCATTTCGCCTTCGGCCATGCGCTTTGCGATTTCGATTTCTTCGTCGGCATTGAGCAGCGGCACCTTGCCGATCTCCTTGAGATACATGCGGACCGGATCGTCGATGCTCACGCCTTCGGGAATGGTGAGGCTTAAATCTTCCTCGGCCAGATCCTCAGACAGCGTTTTGTCCAGCTCGATATCCTCAACGACGTCGATGTTGTTGTTTTCCAGCGTTTCGTATATCTTTTCAATCTGGTCAGCTTCCAGTCCGGCGCCTTCCAGCGCATCCATGATTTCCTTGTACGTCAGTACACCCTTGGCCTTACCGCTCTCCAATAGCTCGGCTATGCGGTTTGATTTTGATTCGTTGTTGCTCAAGCCACTCCCTCCTTTCTCTGGTACTGTTGATTTAATCTTGAAGGCTTTGGAACTCCCTGTTCAGCTCCTGTATCTGCGAAAGTATTTCCTTTCGCGTTTCTTTCCCGGTACCGGGCACGGTAAACTGATGCTGGAGTTCCTTCACCTTTTTTTCGATACTCTGCCTGCGTATGCGTATGCAGCACTCCTTCGTGTTTTGCTTCAGGCTATCCTGATCAGCAGGTTTCTCTGCGCTGCCGAAAACCTCTGCCGCGTAAGCCGTCAGTCCCTCATCCGGCAACGCATCCAGCAGCGCCGCCACATCGGGCGCCGACTGCACATTTTCGAGCGCGTACCATAAAAGCCTGGCAATTTCAAGGTGCCTCTCATCCGAAAAATCATCCAGGCTCAGCATCTGCTTCGCCAATCTCGCACAATCACCGGATTGCACCATACAACTCAATAATTCGCGTTCCGCGGCTTCACTTGTCTTATTATTCCTGTAATTTCCAAGTCTATTCTTTCCTGCCGCTTCATTATGTTCAATCGCCCCGCCCATCTCCACCTGCCTGCGGAGCGTATCCTTATCAAATCCGGTTTCTTTTTGCAGGCGCATGATATATGCCGCCTGCTCCGCCGGGCTGCCAAGCTGCGCAACCACCTTTGCGCCCTCAATGGCGTATTCGACCCGCCCCTTCTGTACCCGCAGGTCTTTGCGCGCCTTAATGAGATCAAGCCTGAAATCCGCAGGTTCCTGCGCGCCGCCCAGCGCCTGCAAAAACGCGTCCGCTCCCTGTTTGCTTACCAGATCGTCCGGGTCCATCCCCTCGGGCATGCGCACCACGCGCACGGGCAGGCCTTCCATTGCAAAAACATCCAGCGCTTTTTGCGCCGCGTTTTGTCCTGCCGCATCGCCATCATATGCAATCGCCGCGCTTTTTGCATACCTTTTGAGCAAACGCGCCTGCTCCCGCGTAAACGCCGTACCCAGTGACGCGACCGCTCCCTCTACGCCCTTTGCGCTCAGTGCGATGACGTCCATGTACCCCTCGACCACCACGGCGCATTCCGCGGCCTTCAGGCGTTTCAGGTTCGATATGCCGTAGAGGTTGCGGCGCTTGTTGAACACCTCTGTTTCGGGGGAATTGAGGTATTTCGGCTGCCCTTCTTGCATCAGTCTGCCGCCGAATCCCACCACATTCCCGAGTGCGTCCATGATGGGGAACATCACCCTGTTGCGGAAATAATCATAGGGACGGTCCTTGTTTCTGACGATAAGCCCCGCATCCATAAGCTCGTCCTTTGAGCATCCTTGTGTTTTCAATGCCTCCGCCAAGGTATCCCGCGCATCGGGCGCAAAGCCCAGACCGAAGCGCTGTATGGTTTTTTCGCCGACACCGCGGTTTTTCAGATATTCCCGCGCGTGATCGCCGTGTGCATCCATCAGCATCGAATGGTAAAACCGGGCCGCCAGCCGGTTGACCTCATAAAGCCTTTCCTTTTTCTTCGCCTTTTCCCTGTATGCCGCATCCTCCTGTGTCCTTGCCACCGTGATGCCCGCCCTGGCCGCCAGGAACTCCACGCTCTCCGCAAACGACAGATGCTCCATGTTCATGATGAAATGAAACACGCTGCCACCTGTGTGGCAACCAAAACAATAATAAAACTGCTTGTCCGGGCTTATGGAAAAAGAGGGCGTTTTTTCGTTATGGAACGGACACAGGCCCCAGTATTTCGTACCCTTGCGCTTGAGCGTTACATAGGCTGAAACCACATCGACGATGTCGCTCCGGCTGCGGACCTCCGCAAGCACTTCTTCGGGAAACAAGCCTGCCATCTTGTGATTCACCACATCCAAATTCCTGATTGAAATTTATTTCCTTGCTTTCAATAATGTAATGTTCGCCAAGCACCTGCGGATTTCCTGCAAGCCTGTCGAATTTTCTGTTACTCCTCATATTAAAGCAGCGATTTGGGTACGAACAGCCCGACATATGTCTGGATGGCGTACTGGTCGCTCATGCCGGCGATATAGTCGGACACCGCGCGCCCGGCGGATTCGCGCTGGGCGACAGCGCGGTATTCGTCCGGCAGGCGATGCAGATTTTCGGTATAATATTCAAACAGTTTCTCAAGCACATGTTCCGCCTTTTGCTCCTGCGACCTCGCCCGCGCCTGAAGGTACAGGTGTTCAAACAGGTATCCGCGCAGCGCATCCGTTGCCTCCCGCCCCCCGGGCGACATACGCACAAAAGGCTTGTCCAGGCTGTGTTCCACCACGTCCAGTATCATCGCGTTGATCCGCACGCCATGGCCTCTGCCAAGCCGCATAAGGCTAACAGGCGGAAGCTCGTCCTCTCTGAGCAGCCCGGCGCGCTGCGCATCGTCAATATCGTGGTTGATGTACGCGATCTTGTCCGCAATACGCACCGCACAGCCTTCCAGCGTACCGGGGGAACAGGACGTGCGATGGTTTAATATGCCGTCGCGCACCTCCCACGTAAGGTTAAGCCCCGTCCCGTTTTCCAGCTCGTCCACGATCCGAAGGCTCTGTTCGTTGTGCGCAAAGCCGCAGCCGTTGATTGTATTGAGCAGGTCCTCGCCAACATGTCCGAACGGCGTATGCCCAAGATCATGCCCCAGGGCTATCGCCTCGGCCAGATCCTCGTTGAGCCGCAGCGCGCGTACAATCGTACGCGCAATCTGTGCGACTTCGAGTGTATGCGTCAGGCGCGTGCGGTAATGGTCGCCTTCGGGCGCAATGAATACCTGGGTTTTATGCTTGAGCCTGCGGAACGATTTGCAATGCAGGATACGGTCGCGGTCACGCTGGAACTCCGTTCGCAGGGAACACGGCTCTATCGCCTGCCTGCGGCCGCGCGTGTTTGCACTGCAGGCCGCAAACCTGCTCAAAATCCGCAGTTCGAGCTCTTCCTGCCTTTTTCTGATATCGCTTACCACCGCATACCCTTTCTTCCGCTTTTTTGCATAGTCATGCACCTGTGTATGCAACATCCTAATAATATACGGTTTTTTTTTATAAAATCCTCTTTTTTTTTCGTTCAAAACACTAATTTTTCTAAAAAACGCAAAAAAGCATCGGATAACCGCCGGTAGGTTTATGCCCAAAGGCCATTACAACCCTGATTTCGGGTACAAAAAAAGGCGGCAAAAAACCGCCTTTTAATTGTATTATAGTGGTTTAGTTGTTCTTTTCCATGATCGCAGCCTGCGCAGCCGAAAGGCGGGCTATCGGCACGCGGAACGGCGAGCAGGAAACGTAATTCAGGCCGATGTTGTGGCAGAAGACGACCGAAGACGGGTCGCCGCCGTGTTCGCCGCAGATACCGAGCTTGATGTCGGGACGCACGGACTTGCCTTTTTCAACGGCCATCTTCATCAGCGGGCCGACGCCGATCTGGTCAACACGGACGAAGGGGTCGGATTCATAGATCTGCTTCTCGTAATAGGCGTCGAGGAACTTGCCCGCGTCGTCACGGGAGAAGCCGAATGTCATCTGCGTCAGGTCGTTGGTGCCGAAGGAGAAGAACTCCGCCTCGGCCGCGACTTCGTCGGCAGTGATGCAGGCCCTGGGGATCTCGATCATGGTTCCGACCATGTAGGTGACCTTGACGTCGCTTTCGGCCAGAACTTTTTCAGCGGTCTCCACGACAAAGTTTTTGACGTACTTCAATTCCTTGGCTTCGCCCACCAGCGGGATCATAATCTCGGGAACGATATCGATCCCCGCTTCTTTTTTCGCTGCAATGGCGGCTTCCATGATTGCGCGCGTTTGCATCACCGCGATTTCAGGATATGTGACGGCCAGGCGGCAGCCGCGGTGGCCCATCATCGGGTTGAACTCATGCAGGGAGGATACAGTCTGCTGCAGCTTGTCGAACGAAACGCCCATTTCCTTTGCCAGTTCGGCGATATCCTCATCTTTCTGGGGCAGGAACTCATGCAGCGGCGGGTCGAGCAGGCGGATGGTGACCGGACGGGCGCCCATCGCAATGTAGATGCCCTTGAAGTCCTCGCGCTGCATGGGCAGCAGCTTGTCCAGCGCCTTCACACGCTGTTCGGTGGTCTCGGACAGGATCATTTCGCGCATCGCGCCGATACGGTCCTCGCTGAAGAACATATGCTCGGTACGGGTCAGGCCGATGCCCTCCGCACCGAAATCGACAGCCTGCTGCGCGTCATGCGGCGTATCCGCATTTGCGCGGACCTTCAGCTTGCGCACTTCGTCAGCCCAGCCCATGATGGTTCCAAAATGGCCGGTGAGCTTCGCCTCAACCGTTGGGATTGCCTCGCCGTAAACAAGGCCGGATGTGCCGTCCAGGGAAATGAACACGCCTTCTTTGTATTCGGTGCCGTCGGCGGTAACAAAATATTTCTTGTCTTCGAACACTTTAATGTCGCTGCTTCCGGCAACGCAGCAGGTGCCCATGCCGCGTGCGACAACGGCAGCATGGGAGGTCATGCCGCCGCGGGCGGTCAGGATGCCCTGGGCTACGTACATGCCCTCGATGTCCTCGGGGGATGTCTCGGTGCGGACCAGGATGACCTTCTGTCCGGCTTTTGCAGCGGCGGTGGCATCGTCAGCCGTGAAGTAGACCTGTCCGCAGGCAGCGCCCGGCGATGCCGGCAGGCCCTTTGCAATGGATTTTGCTGCTTTGATCGCAGTAGGGTCAAACGTAGGATGCAGGAGCGCATCAAGCTGCTTGGCGTCAATCTTCATGAGCGCTTCTTCCTTGGTAATAAGGCCTTCCTCGACCAGTTCAACAGCAATCCTCAGGGCGGCGGCGGCGGTACGCTTGCCGTTGCGCGTCTGGAGCATGTAGAGCTTGCCGCGCTCCATCGTGAACTCCATGTCCTGCATGTCCTTATAATGCGTTTCAAGAGTCTTTGCGGTTTGTTCAAACTGCTTGTAGACGTCGGGCATACTCGTTTCGAGGTCGGAAATCGGCTGGGGCGTACGGATACCCGCCACAACGTCCTCGCCCTGCGCGTTTACCAGGAACTCGCCGAAGAGTTTCTTCTCACCGGTAGCCGGGTTACGCGTGAACGCAACGCCGGTGCCCGAGTCATTGCCCATGTTGCCGAACACCATAGCCTGTACGTTGACAGCAGTGCCCCAGTCGCCGGGGATATCGTTCAGTCGGCGGTACACTATGGCGCGTGGGTTGTTCCAGGAGCGGAACACGGCCTCGACGGCCAGAAGCAGCTGCTTCCGGGGCTCCTGCGGGAAGTCTTCGCCTTTTTCCTTTTTGTAAAGCTCCTTATACCGGACAACAACTTCCTTGAGCGCCGCGGCGTCAAGATCAGTGTCCTGTTTCGCGCCTTTTTCTTCTTTGACGGCGTCCAGTATGGCTTCGAACTTGTTCTTGTCCACTTCCATAACGACGTCGGAGAACATCTGGATGAAACGGCGGTAGCTGTCGTAGGCGAAGCGTTCGTTTCCGGTCAGCTTCGCAAGGCCGACGACCGTCTCGTCGTTCAGGCCAAGGTTCAGTATGGTATCCATCATGCCCGGCATGGACGCACGCGCGCCCGAGCGGACGGACACCAGAAACGGGTCGTTCACGTCGCCGAGTTTCTTGCCGTTGATCTCTTCGGCCTTTTTCAGCGCGGCTTCCATCTGTTCGATGATATCCTGGCCTATGACCTTGCCGTCTTCATAGTACCGGGTGCAAGCTTCCGTCGTTATTGTGAAGCCCTGGGGAACGGGCAATCCGATACGTGTCATCTCGGCAAGACCCGCCCCTTTTCCGCCTAACAAATTCCGCATTCCGGCGTTGCCTTCACTGAACATATAAACGTATTTGTGCGCCATGTGAGCATCCCTCCAATTATGTTTAAAAAATTCATATTCCACACATCTAACGTGGAATTTGCCCATATGTAGCATATTCTATATTAAAAAAACTGAAATGACAATAACTTCTCTGCGCCGCTTTTGCATTTTTTGTAGGATTGCAGGTTCTCTATACAAAAAAAGTGAGGGTAAAACGTTTTTTACGCCAGACGGGTAACAGACGAAAACTGCCTTCGCCCCAACTTTTTCCCCTCGCATAGATTGCTTTATTGATTTTTCAGCCCGTGTCTTTCACTGGCGCATTGCCTCGCGGAGCTTGCGCATGATGCGCGACTCCATGCGCGAAACCTGCACCTGCGAAACCCCCATCTCCCGCGCGATCTCGCTTTGCGTCGTTTCCCTGAAATAGCGCAGCACAATCAGCTTGCGCTCGCCCGGTTCGAGCTTTGAAAGCATCTGCTCGAGCATGATCTTATCCACCAGCCCGACATTCTCTTCGCTTTGCTCGATGCGCTCAATCCTGAGCGGACCCTCATCGCCGCGCTCGTCCAGAGAAGGCTCGAACAGGGACAGGTGTGTGCGCGCGGCCTCGAGCGCCAGCAGGACGTCCCCGGGCGGCGCGCCCACCGCCTCGGCAATCTCCTCTATGGTCGGCTCCACGGCCGACTGGCGGCAGAGGCTTTCGGACGCCGCCATCGCGCGCTGCGCCAGCTCCTTCATCGTCCGCGACACCTTGATCATGCCGTCGTCCCTGAGGTGGCGCTTGATCTCGCCTGCGATCATGGGGACGGCATATGTTGAAAACCGGACGTTATACGAAGGATCGTAGTTATGGAGCGCTTTGACAAGACCCATGCATCCGATCTGATACAGGTCCTCATAATCCACGCCCCTGCCAAGAAAACGCTTGACGATACTTTTGACCAGCCCCGTATTGCGCGCTACAAGTTCTTCGTGCGCAGCTTCATCCCCGTCCTTCATCCTTTTAACGAGGGCCAGTAATTCTTCATGCGTTAATAATGCCTCGTTCATCGCTTTGCTTCCACATTCCTCTTCCCGCCCAGACGTTTGCGCATGCGCACCGTAGTGCCCCGACCCACTGCGGATTCAATCTCAACCTCATCCATGAACGTTTCCATCATTGTAAATCCCATGCCCGAGCGCTCCGTATCGTCCCCCGTCGTAAAGAGCGGCTCGCGCGCTTTTTCAACATCCTTTATGCCTACGCCCCGGTCCTTTACCACGATTTCCAGGACATCCCCCTCTATCCTGGCCTGCATCTCCACCCGCGCGACGCGCCCGGGATAGCCGTGGATAATCGCATTGGTCACCGCTTCCGATACCGCCGTCTTTATATCCGACAGCTCCTCCAAAGTGGGGTTCATCTGCAGCGCAAAGGCACCGGCAACCACCCGTGCAAATCCTTCGTTGCTGGACCGGCTGTCAAAATGGATCACCATTTGATTCTCAACCATTATTCATACCTCCTCTTAACGCATCAGGCTTCCATCTCGATGATACGGTACAAACCCGATACCTTGAATACGCGCTTTACCTGCGAGCTCAGGTTGCACACGCGCATCTTCCCCCCGCGTTTGGACATCGTGCGGTACCTTCCCATCAGTACCCCTATGCCCGAAGAATCCATAAACTCCAGACCGCGCATATCCAGTATCAGTTCTTTAATTGCTATATCAGATAGCAGCTTGTCCATTTCCTGGCGTACCTGTCTTGCGCAGTGATGATCGAGTTCGCCCGACAAATGCACGGTAAGGCTGCTGCCCTGCCTGTTGTTTTTTAGAACCATGGACGTTCCTCCTTTCCCCCTAGCTCTATTCATGAATCTTTTTGTGGGTTCCTCTCTCGAAAATCTGGTGTAAAATGACTATTTTTGCAGGTTTTGGTCGATACTGCCTGCTTTATCCGCCGCTGGCAATGGGTACGATAAAAACGATCGGTTATGGGCGGTGAGCGGCATGTCAAAAAAGAATAAAAAACCGGACAAGCAGACCAAAAGGTTCCTGCGCGTTTTACGCACAGTTTTCGTAAGTGTGCTTGTATTAATACTATTTTTCCTCGTTTTCATGGTTTCATACATTGCCGGCCTGGAAAATTGGCAGAAACTGGATACGGCCGTGCTGGAGCACATGGATCAGACGCTTCTCGTATACGATAACGAGGGCACGCTCTGCGCCGGAGTTCACGGGAAGGTCAACCGCATCGACATTTCAATCAGCCAGGTGCCCGATTATGTCCAGAAAGCGTTCATATCGGCTGAGGATATGCGCTTCTATGAGCATGGGGGTATCGACGTCGTAAGGATACTGGGCGCGCTGTGGGAGGATATCAAGTCGGGAAGCCTCAAGGAGGGCGCAAGTACCATCACGCAGCAGCTTGTGAAACTCACGCATTTGAGCAATGAGAAGACTTTTTCAAGAAAGCTGCAGGAGGCGCTTCTTGCCGTCAAGCTTGAGAGCATGTATACCAAGGACCAGATACTTGAAATGTACTTGAACTATGTATATTTCGGGCATGGCGCCTACGGCATCGAGGCGGCGAGCATGGTCTACTTCAATAAATCCGCAAGCGAACTTACGCTCGATGAAGGCGCGCTGCTCGCCGGAATTTTGAAATCCCCGACGAATTATGCGCCGCACCTCCATCCCGAGGCCGCCGTTAAGCGGCGTAATCTCGTGCTCTCGCTCATGCAAAAATACGGATACATCACATCCGAACAGCGGAAGGCAGCGAGCGAAAAAAAGCTCACGCTCGCACCCGAGGCCGATACGCTGCCCTCACAAGGCTATTTTGTGAACTACGCCGTAGACGAAGCGTGCAAACTTTTGAATATGGACAACGACGACTTCATGGTCTCGGGATATAAAATATACACCACCCTGGACTCAAAAATGCAGCAGCTTGCCGAGGAAGCCATGGCCGACGATGCGCTGTTTCCGCAAAACGCCAACGACGGTACCAAGGTGCAGGGCGCCATCGTGGTGCTGGATGCGAGGACGGGGGCCGTCGCCGCGATGGTCGGCGGACGGGACCGGGAGTCTGCGGGGCTTAACAGGGCTGTAAGCATGCAAAGGCAGCCAGGTTCGGCCATCAAGCCGGTCATGGTCTATGCGCCGGCCCTGGAAAGCGGCGGATACTGCACTACAACGCTATTAAAAGACGAGCCTACAACGTTCGGAAACTATTCTCCAAGCAATTTTGGGAACAAATACAACGGCACCGTGACATTCAGAGAAGCTCTGGCGCGATCCTTGAACGTGCCCGCCGTCACCATACTCGATGATATCGGCGTTGAAACCGGAAAAAGCTTTGCGTCCACCGTCGGCATCCCCTTCAGCGAAAACGACGGGGACCTGTCGCTGGCGCTGGGCGGATTCTATACCGGCGTTTCCCCGCTGGAGCTGTGCGGGGCCTATCAGCCGTTTGCAAACAGCGGAAAATATTCGAAGCCTTCCTGCATCACAAAAATCGTGGATGCGGAAGGCAACGTGCTCTATCAAAATGAAACGGCGGCGCACCAGGTCATGGATGCGGGCAATGCGTTTTTGCTTACCGACATGCTGCACTCGGCTGTGGAATGGGGAACCGCCACGCGCCTGAATATACAGGGCGTGCCACTGGCCTGCAAAACGGGGACAACCGATTACAATCATGGTACGGGCAATACGGACGCCTGGGCCGTTGCCTATAACCCCGATTATATCACGTGCGCCTGGATGGGCTTCGACAAAACCGATGCAGCGCACCACTTAAGCGTGACGGGCGGCTCCGGCCCGGTAAAGCTGCTGCAGCGCGTGTTTTCAGAAGCATACCAAGGCGGCGGACCGTGGTTCACGCAGCCGGACAACGTCGTCAAGGTCACGCTGGACGCCCAGACGCTGCATCTGGCATATTCTCCTTCTGATACACATGATACCGTAGAGGAATACTTTATCCGGGGCACCGAGCCTAAAACCACCCTTTTCCCCTTCTTTTCGCCTGTAACGCCCGGAGAATCGCCCTCGCCTTCGCCCGGCGCATCGTATGGACCTGCCCCGACAGAGACGTCGGGAAACGCGTACGAACCATATCAAATGCCGGACGCATCGCTGTCACCGGAACCAACAGCTACGTCGGAGCAAACTCCGCTCCACTCAGAATCCCTGAATTGAAAAACAATTCAGGGATTCTTCATATGCGCTCCGTTGCTCCTCCATCTCCCCACATTGCGGGGACGCGGTCTTATCTAGTTTAAAAGGTGTTTGCGACGACCCTACCACGTGCTTTCAAAGGGCCGGACATCAATGGACTGAACATTCGCAAGCGCCGCTTCGACCATAACGTCCACGTCCATAAATGCCTCCGCATTTTCCACTTCAACCAGTTTGGGCCGCGTGACCGGATGCCTGGGGACAAACACGCTGCAGCAGTCCGCATAGGGCAGTATCGAGGTCTCGTACGTCCCAATTTCGCGCGCGCGATCCATGATCTCGATCTTGTCAAAGCCGATCAGCGGCCTGAACACGGGGATGTCCACCACGCTGTTGGTGGCGTGCAGGCTGTCCATGGTCTGGCTGGCCACCTGCCCCAGGTTCTCGCCGGTTATCAGGGCCCCGCATTTCCTTTTTTGCGCCAAGCGCTCCGCAATGCGCATCATGAACCTGCGCATCAGTATCGTGAGCATAGGCGGCGGCCCGTCTTCGTACAGCTTTTGCTGGATATCCGTGAAAGATACGATATGCAGGCGTATGGGGCCGCAGTATTCCGCCATGATTTGAGCAAGATCGATTACCTTCTGGCGCGCCTGTTCGCTCGTATACGGATAGCTTTCAAAGTGTACGCAGTCGATGACCACGCCGCGTTTTGCGATCATAAAGCCCGCAACCGGACTGTCGATACCGCCCGACAAAAGGAGCATGGCGCGTCCGCCCGTGCCCACCGGCATGCCGCCAACCGCCTTTTGGGCGCCGGTATACAGGTATGCCTGCTCCCTGATCTCGATATCAAGCATGATAGCGGGGTGATGCACGTCTACTTTGAGGTTGGGCATGGCCGTGAGGAGCTGTCCGCCGATCTCTGCGGCGAGGTCCATGGAATTGAGCGGGAAACGTTTGTCCGAGCGCCGGGCGCGCACCTTGAAGGTTGCCGGTGCTTCCTCCGCAGCATCCCGCATCAGCCGCAGCGCGGCGTTAAAGATGCTCTGTATGTCTTTGGGCACAGAGGCCGCCACGCTCACCGAATGCACGCCGAACACCCTGCACAGGCGCTTAACAACGGCTTTTTCCTGATGCACAGGGTACCCCTGCACATAAATGCGCCCGTCCCGCCTTTCGACCGTTGCGCCTTCAAACGGCTCCAGCGCGGTCCTGATGTTTTGCAGGAGAATACGCTCAAAGAAAGGGCGGTTAAGCCCTTTCAAATGGATTTCTCCGTAACGCACCAATATCATTTGCCGCATAAATTTACATTCTCCTGTACTTTCTCAAATGCTCCACTTCGGTCCCGATGCGCCAAGCGGCCTCGTCCATCTGCTCCGGCGTGTTGAACGCCCCCAGGCTCATGCGCACGGCCCCCAGCGCACGCTCGCCGGTGATTCCCATGGCACCCAGCACGCGGCTTTCCCTGCTGCTGCGCGCGCTGCACGCAGACCCCTTGGAAACATATATCCCGTAGCGTTCCAGGCTGTGCAGGAGCGTTTCCCCGCGCACGCCCATAAAAGACATGTTCAGGATATGCGGCGCACCCATGGCAATTGGCGGACCGTTCACGACCGCACCGTCAATGGCAAGCAGGCTGTTTGCCAGTGTAAGCTTGCATGTTTCGAGCCTCTCAATGAGGTCTTTACGCATCCCCTGGCAGATCCGCGCCGCCTCCAGCATTCCCAGTATGGCAGGCGCGTTAGTGGTGCCCGACCGCAGCCCCCCTTCATGGCCCCCGCCGATGAGCATGGGCATGATCCGTACGCCCTCACGCACGTACAGCGCCCCTGCGCCCTTTGGCCCGTGGAACTTATGCGCGCTCAGCACGTAAAGATCGATCGGGCAGGCATTAAGATCCGGCGTGAGCCTGCCGTACGCCTGTACGCCGTCGCAATGCACCAGCGCCTTAGGGCAGTGTTTTTTTACGAGCGTGCCGAGAGACAGGATATCGTTTATGGCGCCGGTTTCGTTGTTCACCTGCATGAAGCTGACCAGGCAGGTGTCCTCCCGCAGTGCGGCGACAAGTGTTTCGGGTTCCAGCACCCCGTGTTCGTTCACCTGCAGCCATGTCACGTCGTACCCGTTCTCCTGCAGCGTATGAAACGCACCCGCCACCGACGCATGCTCGGCCAGCGAAACTACTACATGCTTTTTTCCCGTGCGCAGGGCGCCAAGGCTGCCGAAGACCGCCAGATTGTTGGCCTCGGTACCGCCCGATGTGAATATCAGGCGTCCCGTGTCCACACCCAGCGTGCGCAGCATCTGCGCGCGTCCCTGCTCGATCCGCGTATGCAGCTGTACAGCCGGCGCATACGCGCTCGACGGATTAAAAAACGCTTCGCTCAGCGCGTAGTCCATCACACCAATCACTTCCTTGAACGGAGGCGTAGTAGCGCTGTTATCCAAATATATCATAGTGTCATTTTCGCCTCTTTTACTGTAAGTCGCTGATATCCATGACGGTTACCACAACGTTGACCTCGGTCCCCTCGCGCCAGATCTTGAGCGACACTTTATCGCCGATGGCGCTTTTGAGCAGGCGTTGCGTGAAATCCTCAAGGTCCACGATCGCCTTATTATTAAGCTCGATAATGATGTCTCCCGCCCGTACGCCCGCGCCGTAGGCCGTCCCCAGCCTGTTCGCGTCGTCGACGTAAATGCCCTGGGGCACACCGTAGGCTTCGGCCGTCGCTTTATCGATCTCATAGCACGAGATGCCGATACCCGAGCGCGTGATCTTGCCCTTCGAAATCAATTCATTGATGATGGGCCGCGCCTCGTTGATCGGAATGGCGAACCCGATGCCCTCCGCCGAGATCGTGCGCCCGTATTCGTCCACACCTGCCACAGCCGTTTTTTGCGTGTTGATTCCGATGACCTGGCCTTTTGAATTAACCAGCGGCCCCCCGCTGTTGCCGGGGTTTATTGCCGCATCGGTCTGCAGCAGGTTCATGAACGTACTGCCCACCCGCATTTTCCGCTGCGTGGCGCTGATGATCCCCGTCGTTACCGTACCGGCCAGTTCGTTGCCCAGAGGATTGCCGATCGCTACGGCCAGCTCGCCCACCTGCACCGCTGAAGAGTCGCCAAGCGGAGCAATGGGGATGTTTGCGCCCTTCACCTGCAAAACGGCAATGTCCGTGACCGCGTCTTCCCCTACCAGTTGGGCGGAAAGCTCCTTGCCGCCCGGCAGCAGGACCGTGAACGCCGTTCCGCCTTCCACCACATGCTGGTTCGTCACGATATGGCCCTGATCCGTTATCACAAAGCCCGAACCCGCGTACGATGCCCCATAGTCCGGTTCCCCCAAAGCGCCTCTGCTTGCGGACGATTTCCGAATGCTCGTAACGCCAACCACGCTTGGGCCCACGGCTTTTGCGATATCGACCACGGGGTTCTGGGCGGATACCTGCGTCTGCGTACCTGCCGTAGCCTGCGCCAGGGCCTGCGTTGGTGACGGCAGCACCGCCGTGGCGCCCTGCTGCGCCCGCAAGCCGAGTATGGGCAGTATGACAGCCAGGGCTATGACCGCGAGCGCCAGGCACACGGCAGCCACCGCCGTAACTGTCCAGATGATACGCCTGCGCCGCATTTTCAGCCTCGTTTCACGATCATTATATGCATTATATTCCTGCATTGCCTTTCCTCCATTCATGTCCGGCTTTTTCCGCAGCATTTGAATCGCAAACCACGTTGATGCCCGCATCCAGCAGGCATTGCGCAAAAACGCCGTTTCCCCTGCGCTTTATCCTACTGAAGCTCCCGTCATATATTGTACCACACCCGCACGAAGGGCTGTTATTTTTTACCAGGGCATTTTGAACACCGTGTTCCCGACACAGCCGCAATGCTTTACTTGCGCCCGTTTTAAACGCTTCTGTACGGTCGTTCCCCTCCCGGTCCAGCACCTTTGCGCTTCCGGCCCACACGTCCGATGCCGTTCCCCCCGTGATCTCGCAGGGCGGGCGCGGCACGCCAAGGCCGCCGAGCATTTCGGGGCATACCGGAATGATTTCCGCATGCCTTTTCAGTTCCTCCACGACCGGGTTATAACAGTGCCCGCCGTCGTACCTGCAATGCCTGCCCAACAGGCAGGCACTCACCAGCCATACCGGTTTCAACGGAGTTCCACCACCGTTACCCCTGCGTCGCCTTCGCCGTAGTTTCCCAGACGGAAGCTCTTTACGTGCGGATGCGAACGCAGGTTTTTATGCACCCCCGCCCTCAGCGCGCCCGTGCCCTTGCCGTGGATGATCTGTACCTCGCGAAGGCCGGTCCGAACCATATCGTCCAGATACTTGTCGATATGGACGAGCGCTTCCTCCACCGTCTGGCCGCGGACATCGATCTCGTTTGAAAGCGTTTTAAGGTTCAGCCTGCCCCTGTCTGTTTGCACGGGATGCACTGTCTCAGCTTTCTGCTCTTTTTCCCTGCGCACGCGCGAAATGTGCACGTTCATTTTGACGATGCCGGCCTGCACCAGTATTTCGCCTTTTTCATCCGGCTCGGTAAGCACGCTTGCTTTTAAATTGTGCCCAATTAATGTAACAGTTTCACCGATTTTCAAATCTTTTGGCGCAGCCGCAAGCGCACCTTCACGCTCCGCTGCAAGACCGGCCGCTTCCTTCGCCTGCACGCGCAGGGCGTCGCGCGCTGCCTGTATCTCTTTTTCCAAAGCGGCGTCCCTGGCCACGGCCGCCGCCTTCCGCAGTTCCCTGATCACGCGCTCGGCTTCCATCTGGGCCCTCTGCACGGCCTCCTGCGCCTGCTCGCGGGCCTTAAGCAAAAGGTCTTCTCTCTTTTCATTTGCCTTCTGGAGCTGTTCCTGCGCTTTTTGGAGCAGGGCGTCGGCCTTTTCCCGCTCCGCCTTCGCATCCTCCCGCTCGCGCTCCGCCTTTGCCAGATGGTCCTGCGCCCCGGACAGCATCGCCTCGAAATCGAGCTTTTCGCGCGCCATATACCCGCGCGCCTTCCGCACCACCGCTTCATTAAGCCCCAGGCGCTGAGATATCTCCAGCGCGTTGCTCTGGCCGGGCACGCCCATAAGCACGCGGAAGGTGGGCCGCAGCGTTTCCATGTCGAACTCCATGGAGGCGTTGACCAAACCGGTTTTCTCCATCGCAAAAGCTTTCAGCTCAGTGTAATGCGTGGTTGCCAGTATGGTCGCGCCTTTTTCATGCAGGTCGTCCAGGATAGCCATCGCCAGCGCCGCGCCCTCGGACGGGTCTGTCCCCGCGCCCAGTTCGTCCACCAGCACAAGCGAGCGCGGCGTGATATCATTCAGAATGTGTACGATGTTGGTCATGTGCGACGAAAAGGTCGAGAGCGACTGCTCTATGCTCTGCTCATCGCCGATATCCGCAAAAACGTTATCGTATACCGGCAGCCTCGCCCCGTAGGACGCGCCGATGTGCAGGCCCGACTGCGCCATGGCCACAAACAGGCCCGCCGTTTTTAATGTAACCGTCTTTCCGCCGGTATTCGGACCGGTGATAATAAGCCCGAAGCATCCGCTTTCCAGCTTTAAGTCAATGGGAACCACCTGATCTTCAGGAATGAGCGGATGGCGCGCGCCGTTTAGGATTATGGCCCCGTCCTCGCTGATTACCGGCCGGACGCCCCGCATTTTTTGGGAAAGCACCGCCTTTGCAAACACGACGTCCATGTGTACGAGTATATCAATGTTGCCCAGCAAGTCGGAAGCAATGGGCGCAACGAGCTGCGTCAGTTCCTCCAGTATGCGCTCAATCTCCGCTTTTTCCTCTGCCTGCAGCTGCCGGATGTTGTTGTTGATCTCCACGACAGCCATGGGCTCTATAAACAGGGTCTGCCCGCTTGCCGAATGGTCGTGGATCAGCCCGGGCACCTGCGTCCTGTATTCCTGTTTCACGGGCACAACGTAGCGACCGCCGCGGATGGTGATGATGGCCTCCTGCAGGAATTTTTGCGTATGCGCCGACTGCACGATGCCGCCCAGCTTCTCCCGCACGCGCGCGTTCTCTTTGCGTATGCTCCTGCGGATCGCGGCCAGCGCAGGCGAGGCATTGTCCGACATTTCGTCTTCGCTGATGATGCAGGCATGGATGCGTTTTTCCAGCGCGATGTCTTCGCACAGGTACGCCGCCTGGCGACGCAAGACATCCCCTTCGATCACGCTTTCACGTACAATCGCGTTTTTCAGCAAGCGCGAAGCGCGCAGCACCCCCGCAATACCCAGAAGCTCGCGCATGCACAACGCCGCGCCGATGCGGCTCCTCTTCAGGGCGTCGCCCGCGTCTTCAAACGCAATGACAGGATGGGTTTCGAGCGCGGCCAGATAGCTTTCGGCCTCCTGTGTTTCGTCCTGCAGCAGGCGCACGCCGTCTGCCTCTGACCGCGGCCGGACCTTCAGTGCATGCGCCCTGCCCGGCTCGGACACGCAGCAGTCCCGCAGCATGGCGAGTATCTTGTCAAATTCTAAAAGTTTCAGCACTCGTTCCTGCATGATTTATCTTAAGATTTCTCCCTTACTAATATTAAAATCAATATAGAAAAGAGCAGCGAAACACGTTGCTGCTCTAAAGGTACAGACTACCTCCGGCCCCGCCGGATGCCTGGGTCTTACACCCGGTTGTTTTTCTTGTCGGCCTGCGGCTTGGGCGCGGTCTTGCCCATCGGCACTACCTGAAGCGGTTTCATGTCCTTGCCCGCGCGTTTGAGCGTCTCGATTTCTTCCTTGGCTTTTGTCAGTTCGCTTCTGATCCGCTCCGCCTCATCCTGGAGTTTGAGATGCTCATCGGCAATATTGATGGCGGTGAGCATGGCGAGCATGGTGTCGCTTACGCTCACGGCGCTGGCCATGATCTCCTTCATCCTTCTGTCCACAAAAATGGCAACGCGGTGAATATATTCCGTGCTTTCTTCGCCCATCAGCGTGTATTCATGATGCCCGATATTCACGATCGTCTTATTCTTCGCCATCCACCGCACCCCCATACAGATTAAAAGGCAAAACTGTCCTTTCAATTATAATAGAAGTCCTGCAAACATACAAGAGAACCGAAAGGGGAATTTTACCAAACCCTGATGTTTTACAGGGATTTGCAGCGCAAAAACGTATACATTCAGTGGGCCAGGCAAAAAGTACCTCCTGCAGGTTTTCCCGCAGGAGGCAAATCCATTCCGTTACATTGTGTTCACCGAAGCCGTGCGCCGAATTCCTTCCCTGCGCGCTCAACGATCCTTTCGAGTACGGCGGATACTTCTTCGTC
>JBMOLJ010000009.1:0-21355 GCA_049324235.1 Bacillota bacterium | reverse complement strand
AAAGCGATGCAAATACAATATACTATAGGGTTATGTTCCATACAAACGGGTCTTTGTAGAAACCAGAATCGTTATCTGCCGACAATACAAGATCTCATTCTACTGCCACACCTCCGCTAAGCGAAAAACGGCCTTCGGGCCGTTTTTCGCTAACGCACCAAATTGCCCGTTAATCCTATGCATCTTTCCCGTACCCGGCGCCTGCCTTTTTAGGCGTCTCGGGTACGATGACCTCTTTTTTCTGCTCCTGCATGCGCCGGTATCTTCTTTTTGCGGCATGTGCCCGGACGGATTCCGCTATGCTCTCGCCCAGCGTTTTCATGACCGACTTGGAAGCGAAGCGCCCGAAGCCCGCGTCCTGGTTGTTGAAAATATACTGCACCAAACGCGCGTAGGTGTCGCTTTCCATGTCCAGGAACTGTACGGCATAGGATTTCTTGCCCGGGATATAGCGCAGGATACGTCCCATGACTTCGGTGTCCCCCAAATACAGCCGTATGATCTCCCGCTCGTACCGGGGAAGGACATCGGTCGAATACTGCGGTATGACGTTGCATCCGCCTTCCGAGATATTGATGAGTTTCCCGGCGCATTGCAGGTTCCCAAACCGGACGTTTACGGGCTGGCTCACGACGAGACGGTCATGGTTGCGTACGCGCGGCTTTTCAAAGCAGATAACGATGCTCAGCACCAGCGCGAACAGATTGTAGATCACCCAGCCCATGTTGAGGGCGTACACGATGATCATATAATCGCTGTCGGTAAGGAGCTTGTATGTGCCCGCAAACAGCGCCGTGACGCTCAGCGCCGTCAAAACTATATGCGGCAGGGCAACCTTGAACAGGAAGATCGTTTTTTCGTGGGAAACGCCCTTGGGCGTGACCTTGAAGGCTTTACCGCGGGGGAAGAGCAGCTCGGACAGGGCCGCAAATGCGAGGTAAGGGGCAAGCGCGGTCTCGTATATGTGCGCCCAGCCCCAGGTCCGGTTTTTATGGGACAGCATCCTGAACGAGAGTGCCGAGGCATAGAAGGTCGGCAGCATGAAAAACAGCATCACGAATATGTCCGACATGTATATGGGAAGGCCGGTCAGCAGGTAGAATATGGGGCAGATGATATACACCATTTTCTGCAGCCCGAAAAACCAGTATGTCACGCCGTCCGTAATGATCTGCTTCTGGAAGAAATCCAGCCCCTTCATGCGCCAGGGATTCCATTTTCTGAGCACCTGGATATTGCCCTGGCACCAGCGCGTGCGCTGGGTGATGTGGTCCGAGAATGTTTCGGCGGAAAGGCCCTGCGCAAACGTGTCGGTCACCAGCACGCCGCGGTACCCCTTGTCCTGAAGGAGCAGGCTGGTTGCCATATCCTCGGTGATCGTGCCGGTGGGTATCAGCCCGATCTCGTCAAGGTGTTTGCGGCGGAACACGCATCCGCTGCCAACAAACAGCAGCGCGTTATACTCCTGCCGCTGTATCTGTACTTCCTGCATGAAAAAGTCCTGCTCGTTCGGGATGTTGCGTTCCAGCTTCAGGTTGTGCTGGAACGGGTCGGGATTGAAGAAAACCTGCGGTGTCTGCACGAAGGCGATGTCGGATTCGCAGAAGTAGCCGAGCGTCTTTTGCAGAAAGTCGCTCTTTGGCACCATATCGGCGTCCAGTATGACGGCAAACTCGCCTGTGGCATGGTTTTTAAAGCAGTTATTGAGGTTGCCCGCCTTGGCGTGCTTGTGCTCCTCCCGCGTGATCCATTTTGCGCCGTACTCCTCACAGATCGCGCGTATGCTTTCCCGCGAGCCGTCGTCGCAGACGTAGACGGTGAATTTGTTCCCGGGGTAATCGAGCCTCGATGCGGCGGCAACGGTGCGCCGGATCACCTTTACCGGTTCGTTGTATGTCGTGATCATCACGTCCACGGTAGGCAGATAGGGAAGATCGCTCAGCCGCCGCTTTGTCCTGTAGGGCTTGCGCATGTACAGCATGCGGTATGTCGCTGCCTGGGTAAACCCCATCGTTTCCATGAGCACCAGGAGCAGGCCGAGCGTAAAGCCGAACACGCTTATGGTCGGAAGCGTGAAGCCGAACCTCCATATGACATATACAAGCTGGAGGAGGGTGGCGAACACGGCGAACGGGTTTTTCATGATCTCGTATTTTTTCGCGAGCCAGTACCACAGGGTTATGACCAGCAGCAACGCAACGCACAGGCTCAGCCATGTCCCCCCGTGTGTACTCAAAATATTATCGGGTCTAAACGCATTTGAAAACTGCATATACGTCCCTCCTGTCAGATGTTTCTTTTTTTACTTGCCTTTGCGGAAATAATGGCCGCGATAAGTATAAGGACCGTTACGGCAGCGGCTATGATAACCGCCGTCTCCTGCGGCGTTGTATTCGGGACGGCAGCCGAAGAATCTGAAGCGGCCGCTGCGGTATGCCCTGCCTGCAGAGTAGCGGCCGGCAGCGGGGCCGTTATGTCCCTTACAACGTGCACGGTAAATCTGTGAAAGTACTGTGGCTTGCCGTCTACGGCCGCTTTGATCTGCACGTCCGCCGGGGTTGCGTCCGTTTTCACCTTAAGCATTCCGTCCTTAGATAAAGAGATGCCCTGATAATCCTCCTCCAGTGTAAAAGAAACATCATCGCGTGTGAGTTCGCCTTTCAGGTCCGTAACAAATGCGCCTAACCATGTCTGAGATGGAACCTGTTTGGGTATCTCGAGTGCATCGCTTGTCATTTGCATGCAGACGACCCTGCAGTCCGGCACGGAGGTTACCGTTATATCGTCGAGGTAGAAGGTCTGCGGCGTACCCGAATACTGCGCCCCGAAAGCATACGTTTCAATATTGGAGAGCACCTGTTTATGGTCGCCTTTTGCTGTGCTCCAGCCGGGAACAACGAGAGAGGAAAATGGGATGATCACATACCCTTCATACTGCGCGGGGATTTCAAGGTTGCAGTATTGGTATTCCGATTTATAAAACATTCCGTCCGCATCCTGCAGGAAATAAGTCCCTGCATCGCCCAGGCCCCAGTCTTCGCTCGCCGCTTCCTTGAAGCTGAAATTGAGGAGCAGGTTTTGAGCCGAAGCGTTCTTCAGCCAGAATTTGATGCATTCGGTTTGCGACCAGTCGCGCTTGTTTTCAGGGAGGATATGGTAGAAGGAACCGCTCTTCGTGCCCGTCGTGCCGTTTGGCGCGATCAGGTCGGCACGGAGGGTGGTGTTCCCGTTATGGGTGCCGTCCTGTGCAAGCTGCATTTGGGCGCCTTCCTGCCATACGGAATAGGACCCTGCCTGTCCGGTATCGATCCTGATCGATTTAACGCTGCCGTCCGCCGCGGCGAACGAATCCGCAAACGGCAACAGCAGAAGAAGCGCGAAGCAGAGTATATACGGGGTCCAATGAAAAAAACGTCTTCGTGTCATGTAAAAACTCCTCCAAGTGGCGTGCTACCGGGCAGGCGGCGCAAACGGCTTTCAGGCTGTTTAACGGCAGGCAGCGCATGTCACGACAGCCTTTGCCAAAAGTGGATGATTCGTATTAATCTACTCAACGGTTTTCGCGTCTCTTAAACCCAATGTTTAGCGGCTGAACGCTTTGTGACGGAGCTTTTTGATGAAAGCGAATAGGCCATCCTAATGCGCATAATCATCGCCTGACAATGAGAAATAGTGGTATAATATGGAAAAGAGGATAGGCGGTAATCAAGCATGCTATCCCCGGACGCATTGTTGTCCTTTGACAAAAAAGAATTGCCGCAGGCAGCCGTTACGCTCCTGCCGGAAGACATCGGCCAGCTTGTACAATGGCTGGCGGAGAAAAATGACGACATCAGGTACAGGGCATTTCTGCTTTTACAGCAAAGAGCTTTGGCGCATGATGACGTTTATCCGTATTGGAACGTTTTTTTGGAAAAGCTGAAGAGCCCGAACTCTTACCAGCGCAGCATCGGACTTATGCTGATGGCTGAAAACGCAAAATGGGACGTCCATGGCAAATTCGATGCATCGCTCGATCTCTACCTCTCGTTTTGCGACGACGAAAAACCGGTGACCGTCCGCCAGTGTATCCAGGGTCTTCTCAAAGTTATCCGTACAGGCAGAATCTTTGTAGGGCTATAGCGGATAAGCTGATTTCCATTGATATCCTAAGGCGCAAGGAAACGCAAAGAAAGATTCTGACCATGGACATCCTGCGGGCGTTGACCGCAATACGAAAAATGGAACCTTACGGCAGGATTGAAGCATATATCAATAATGTAATGTCGGGCGGAATCCTCGATAACAAGGCAAAAAAGGAAGCGGAGACGCTTTTGAAAATGCACTAGCCTTGGATGTTCAGTCTATAGTATTAAGTATACAAAGCGGCTTTTTTACCAAAATAATCATACAGGGAAAAGGCTTTCGCCGGATGCATGGGAAGAAAAGGATGATAAGGCGGGTAAAATGAACAGAGATGATAAAATATATTGACTAATTCGACGTTTTGCCGTATCATTCTACATTGATCATTGTGAAAGGTCGTGATGTTAGGGTTGGAGAATAAGCTGAAATTATACGGCTTTAACAACCTCACAAAGACACTTAGCTTCAACATCTACGATGTTTGCTATGCCAAAGGTGAGCGTGACCAAAAGGATTATATCGCGTATATCGACGAGCAGTATAATTCCGAAAGACTGACGAAGATTTTGTGTACCGTAACGGAAATGATCGGAGCGCACGTGCTCAATATCTCGAAACAGGATTATGATCCGCAGGGAGCGAGCGTTACATTGCTGATAACCGAGGAAGCGCTGCCGGTACAATGTATCGACCAGTCCTGCAACCGCGGCCAGTATGCCATGATGCAATCCCGCGAAACCATCGTCGGGCATCTGGACAAGAGCCATGTAACGGTGCATACCTATCCCGAGTACCATCCCGATAACGCGATTGCCACTTTCCGTGTGGATATAGACGTATCGACCTGCGGCAGGATCTCGCCGCTCAACGCGTTGGATTTCCTCATCGGCAGCTTTGATTCGGACATCATGACGATAGATTACCGTGTCCGGGGCTTTACAAGGGACGTAGACGGGAAAAAGTGCTATATCGACCATGCAATATCTTCCATTCAGGATTATATCGCCGACGAGACCCTGACAAAATACGATGCCATAGATGTAAACGTTTACCAGTCCAATATTTTCCATACAAAAATGCTTATAAAAGAGGTGGATTTGCAGGAATATCTCTTTAACAAGGATGTTCACGAACTGCCGCCCAAGCAGAGGCTGTCCATTATCAACAGCCTGCGCAAGGAAATGATTGAAATCTTTTCCGGCATGAATATCTATTGACAAGGAAAGGCAGAGAATTCTTTGAAGCTTTCGCAAACGAGAGCCCCGATATATGAAGCATTGAACCGTTATAAGTCTCTGCGCGTCGTCCCCTTCGATGTGCCGGGGCACAAGCAGGGGCGGGGGAACCCGGAACTGACCGAGTTCCTGGGCAAACAATGCCTGTCCGTGGACGTCAACTCGATGCGTCCGCTGGACAACCTGAACCATCCGGTCTCGGTGATCAAAGAGGCCGCAGAGCTTGCCGCCGATGCATTCGGCGCGGCCCACGCCTTTTTTATGGTAAACGGGACCACGGCCGCCGTACAGGCCATGATCATGAGCGTCTGCCAGCGGGGCGACAAGATCATCATGCCGCGCAACGTCCACCGCAGCGCCATCAATGCGCTGGTGATCTCAGGCGCGATACCGGTTTACGTGAATCCGGGGATCAATCAGGCTTTGGGCATACCGCTGGGTATGTCTTTTTTTGATGTGCAAAAAGCCATAAAGGAGCATCCCGAAGCCAGGGCCGTGTTTGTGAACAACCCGACCTATTACGGCGTGTGCTCCGACCTTTCCGCCATTACCGGCTTGGCGCATCAGAACAACATGCTTGTGCTTGCAGACGAAGCGCACGGCACGCATTTTTATTTCGGAGAGGACATGCCGTTGCCCGCGATGGCCGCGGGCGCAGATATGGCGGCCGTAAGCATGCATAAAACCGGCGGTTCTCTCACGCAGAGCTCGTTTCTGCTCGTGGGGCCTGCTATGAATCCGGGGCATGTCCGGCAGATCATCAACCTTTGCCAGACGACCAGCAGCTCGTATCTGCTGCTTTCGTCGCTGGATATATCGCGGCGCAATCTTTTTTTGAAGGGGAAAGAGACGTTTAAAAAGGTATCGGCGCTGGCCGGATATGCCAGGGATGAGATCAATAAAATCGGCGGATACTACGCTTTTTCCAAGGAGCTGATTAACGGCGGCACGGTCTTTGATTTCGACGCCACCAAGCTTTCGGTCCACACGCGCGAGATCGGCCTTGCCGGTATTGAAGTATACGATATCCTGCGCGACGATTACGGCATACAGATCGAGTTTGGCGATATCGGAAACATCCTCGCCATCGTCTCGGCAGGCGACAGGGAGCTCGAGATGGAGCGGCTCGTATCCTCGCTCTCCGAGATCAAGCGCCGGTATGCGAAGGATAAAACGGGCCTGTTCGACCACGAGTACATCACCCCCGATGTGGTCATCACGCCGCAGCAGGCGTTTTATTCGAAGAAACGGCAGGTGCCCGTTGAAGAAAGCGTTGGGGGCATCTGCACCGAATTCGTCATGAGTTATCCGCCGGGAATTCCGATACTTGCCCCGGGCGAAAGGATAACCAGGGAGATACTTGAGTATATCGGTTACGCAAAACGGAAAGGGTGCTTCCTTACCGGTACGGAGGACATGCGGATCGAGAACATAAACATTGTGGAGGAATGATGCGAAAATGGAATTATGGTATACGGAAAAACATACGGAATACGCGCAGTTTTCCATAAAGGTCGAAAAGCAGGTGTATTCGGCCCAGAGCGAATTCCAGAGGATCGACGTTTTTGATTCGAAGGAGTTCGGGCGGTTTTTCACTTTGGACGGGCTTGTCATGGTCACCGAGAAGGACGAGTTCATCTACCATGATATGATCGTGCACGTTCCCATGGCCACCAACCCGCAGACTAAGGACGTGCTGGTCATAGGCGGCGGGGACGGCGGAACGGTTCGCGAGCTTACCCGATACGCATCGGTCGAAAGGATAGATATGGTCGACATCGATAAGCTGGTGGTCGACGTTTGCAGGGAATACCTTCCGCAGACGTCATGCAGGCTCGATGACAAAAGAGTCAACCTGTATTTCGAGGACGGGCTGAAATTCGTGCGTTTCAAGGAAAACGCGTACGACCTGATCATCGTGGATTCCACAGATCCGTTCGGCCCGGGCGAGGGCCTGTTCACAAAGGAATTCTACGGAAACTGCTATAAGGCGCTCCGGGAAGACGGCATCCTGGTCAACCAGCACGAAAGCCCTTACTACGAAAATGATGCGCGGGCCATGAAACGGGCGCACAGGCGCATACGGGAATTCTTCCCAGTTTGCAGGGTATATCAGGCCCATATCCCGACGTATCCGTCTGGTCACTGGCTCTTCGGCTTCGCTTCCAAGAAATTCGACCCGGTAAACGATGTCGATGAAAAGGCGTGGAACGACCTTGGAATCGCGACGAAGTATTACAATACCTGCCTGCATAAAGGATGCTTCGCCCTTCCGAATTATGTTCTGGAAATGTTAAGGAATGCCGATGAATAGAAATATTTTTACCTTTATAGGCTGCGAAAGCGAATATAGCGGCGCCAGGATTGTGCTGTTCGGCGCGCCCTTTGATTCAACGACGTCCTACCGCCCGGGGACGAGGTTTGCAAGCGGGGCCATGCGCAGCGCGTCTGTCGCAATCGAAACGTACAGCCCGTATCAGGACAAGGACCTATCGGACATGGCCGTTTTCGACGGCGGGGACCTGGAGCTTTGCTTCGGCAACACGGAAAAGGCGCTGGATCAGATAGAAGCCTTTACGGGGCAGGTTCTTAACGATAATAAAATCCCCTGCATGATCGGCGGCGAGCATCTTGTTGCCCTGGGGGCCATACGGGCCGCCTTTAAAAAGCATCCCGGGCTTAACGTGCTGCATTTTGACGCGCATGCCGACCTGCGGGACGCTTACCTCGGGGAAAAGCTTTCCCACGCGACCGTGATGCGCAGGGTATGGGACCTTGTCGGAGACGGCAGGATATATCAGTTCGGTATACGGTCGGGATGCCGGGAGGAGCTGGCCTGGGGCAAAGGCCGCGTCTTTACGAACATGTATGATTTTTCCAATCTCAGGGAAACCGTGGACAAGCTTTACGGGTCGCCGGTTTACCTTTCCGTGGATCTTGACGTGCTCGACCCTTCCGTTTTTCCGGGAACGGGGACGCCCGAGGCGGGCGGCGTTTCCTTTTTACAGCTGCTTGACGCGATTCTCCTGACCTCGGGGCTGCATATCGTAGGGCTTGACGTAAACGAACTCTCACCGGTGCACGACCAGAGCGAAAGCTCCACGCTGGTCGCCTGTAAACTCCTGCGGGAACTGCTCCTGCTGCACTGCAAATAACCCGCAAATAATCTGTGCAATGAAGCCGGCGAGGTCGGCTTGCCGCTTGTTTAATCTGTATTATTCAATGAGATAGCAATTATCGGAGATCTGTTTGCAGCATTTTTTGAGTCTGCCGGCGCGCTCGGCGAGTTCATAAATCGTCCTGCAGGAGCGGATGGACATAACGCAGGCAAGGGAGACCGTGGAGAGCATGAATTTCTCTTCCAATCCGTGCCGGTTTTTGGCAATGATAAACCCGCGTCTTATATCGCTCGGGTTATAAAACGCATGGATGTTTTCCTTGTATGTGATGAGGATCTTTTTGCATAGCTGTTCAAGCCGTTCCCTGCCGCGGTTTTCTACTACGGCTACAAAATCATCGCCGCCAACGTGGCCGATGAACGCGTTTCCCGCATAATCCTGCGATACGCTGTCCACGAGTATTTTGGAGAGAAACTGAATGATCCGGTCTCCGCTCGCAAAACCATAAACATCGTTATACGGCTTGAAATTATCGATGTCGACATATATGACCGTGTAGTCGCCCGCCGAATCCAGGCATTCGTTCAGCTTGTTTTCTATTGAAACATTGCCGGGGAGTCCGGTCAGCGGGTTCAAGTGCCTGGCGTAATTGATCTCCATTTCCGTGTATTTTTCAAGCAGATCCTTGACCGTCACGATGCCGTAATACTCCGCGTTTTTGGTGACGACCAGGCTGTCGTAAACATTGTTCGGCTCCCGGCTCATGGCCAGTTTGGATACAACGTCGATGGGCGTTTTATATTCGACGATAAGCGGCACATCCCGCATGATCTTTGCAACGCGCTTGTGATAAAAAAGCGAATACCCGTATTGCGTGCCCAGTTTGGCGTAGAATTTGTCCCGCGTTATAAGCCCCCTGACCGATCTGTTTTCCACAATTGGAACCGCCGAAACCAACGGAAATTCGGTAAACAGGTCCGCGACAGCCGAACAAAGCGTATCCGGGGAAACGGGGGCCATTTTGCGCGTGATGTGGCAGACCGGCAGGGTGGACGGGCGCTGATGGTGCAGCAGCCTCTTTTTATCCTGCATCTCGATTATGATGCCGCCCACTTCTCGGCTGATAGGGGCAGGATTGGTATTTGGCCTTTGAATAAAATATCCCTGCGCGTAGTTCACCCCGATCTCAATCAGGGTTTCAAGCTCCTCCGACGTTTCGATCCCTTCGGCGACCAGCTTGATATCGGTTGCTCCGCAAAAATCCCTGAAAGATTTTACAAGGGCCAGCTTGAATTTGTCCTTGTCCACGTTTCGTATGATATCCATATCCAGTTTGACATAATGCGGGCGGATATCCGCAATGAGCTTGAGGCCCGAATACCCGCTGCCGGCATCGTCAATGGCGATTTTGTAACCCTGTTCCTTATAGTGGTTTATCGTTTTCTTGTAATCACTGAAATCATCCAAAGCACTCTTCTCCGTTATTTCAATGATTACTTTTTCGGGGTCGATACCGTATCGGGACAGCGTCTCTTTCGTGAATCCGGCCTTGAATTTCGGATTATTGATGATGTCCGGCGATACGTTCAGGAAAATGCTGCCCTGCAATTGGAGTTTTTGGGCATTTTGAAGCGCCTTTCGCCTGCACAGGCATTCAAGCTCCCACAGTTTATTGCATTCTCTTGCCAGGCGGAATAAAGTGTCGGGGCTTTCTATGCCCCTCGGTCCGCGGCTCAACGCCTCATGACCAAGGACGGTACCGTCTTCAAGAGATACGATCGGCTGAAACACCGTATAAACGTTTTCGTGAAGAATAATATTTTTCAGAGTATCAAACATTGCATCATCGTTTGTCAAGAGATGATTTTGCCGGTCTGCCAAAATGAGGGGATAAGCTGCATTTATATTCATGATATACATTCCTCTTTTGTTGTTTCTGTGTATACTCTAGCTATTTATCACACCGCATTTGTTATGATAAGGTTAAAAAAAGGAAAAGGTCATGATAAATGTTATTTATTGGAAAATTGAATTGCGCTTATGAGAAGAAATATGTTTGGTTACGTAAAATGTTACGGCAGGTTCACTTTTTGTGAACCTGCCGTAACATTTCATAAATATTCAATCATCCGGATCAATTCCAATAACTGTTCGGCATGCCCGGAGGGATGAGCCTCCGGCTGAATTCATCGTAATGATAGCGTTCGACCGACCACCTAACGACGGTCCCGTCCCTGATAACGATGTCGAGATAATGATCGCCCATAGCGTATTCATAACACATCCCGAGGCCCTTGCCCGTTGTGGGTTCCAGCGCGTAGTCCGCGGGATTGTACGCTTTATAATGCGTGCCGTACAGCTTCTCCATGCGCGCTTTGGTGTCGCCCACACGAAGGCCGGCAACGGTTGCATAGTCCTTTCCGGTAAAACCGATGCTGCTTAAGGTGTACTCCGACCCTTCGGCATGCGGCATGAAAGTGAGCCGGAACGTATTATTCGCAATGGTTTCAGACCCGGCGTCCCCGGTGTCGTTATATTTTCCGAAGTCAGCGTTTTCAATCAGGTTTCCCGCAGTGGTCGAGCTCATTCCCAAAAAGACAGTTACTTTTTTCCCTTTTTTGTCGGTCAGCGTGATTCTATCAGGCTGAGCGACGGTTTTGGTAGATTCTGACGTTATAACAGCGGTGGGAGAAGCCGCCGGGGTCGGGGACGGCGAAGCTGTGGCGGCAGGGGCGGGGGAAGCCGTTGGGGACGGTGTTGCAGCAGGGGCGCCGCATCCGGCAAGGGTTAGGGCAATAATAATTATGACGGGGAGATGCCGCTTTTTCATAAGGCACACACCTTTCAATTGTATATCATGCACCGGCAGTCCAAAACCGTATACGGAATGCGTAGATTTCTTTTTCCAGCAGCTCTTTTTCACCGCGGAAAGTCACTTTAACGGAAGGGAAACGCAATGAACCGACGGTGTGGACGCCTTCCTCGCCGACTTCCACTTCCCAGTCCCGGTATACGAATTTTCCGGCTCGGGTATGGATTCCATCCATACCCGAGAAATAGCCGATGATCTCGCTCCTTTTTGTACCGCGCAGATCAATTATTTCTTCAGCCATTATGGTGTTACTCCTGCAGTTTTTTTGCTTGTGCATCGCGAGGCGCGGCCAGTGAAGCTTGACCTTTAAATTATACCATAACGAGACTGCGCATGCCGCCTTTTCACCGCATTTATTTCTTCCTGCCTCAAAATTACCCAATACTGTTGAAAAAGCGACATATTGCCGTCACATTGCAAAACTATACTGCAAAAAAGGCAAGCATCCCAAAATGAATGGAGTGTTACTATGGAGAGAAGAAAAATAAGAAAGTGGATTGCCGTTTTAGTTGTGGCTGCAAGCGTCATGGGACTTGCCGCCTGCGGCCAACAAAGCGCATCGACCGAAGCAAATACAATCTACGGCACCGTTACGGCAATTGATGGCAGTAAGATAACGCTCGCTGTGGGTACGCTCAACACATCGATGCCGCAGGGCACGCCTCCTGCGGGCGGGCAGGGACCGCAGGGTACGCCTCCTGCCGGACAGGCGCCACAGGGTACGCCTCCTGCGGATGGTCAGGCGCCGCAAGGGTCACCGTCCGCAGACGGCGGGCAGGGCAGGAAGGGCGGAATGCTGACGCTGACAGGAGAAGAAAAGACAATCACCGTCACGGACGAGAGCGTCATCACCGTTCAGGACACCAGCAGCTCTAAGACCGGGCTTGCGGCCATATCGGCCGGAAGCACATTGAAGATCGTATACGACTCCGCCAATTCGGATAAGATCACATCGATTGTGGTGATGGGCGGCGGTATGCCGCAGGGAGACGGTACAAACGGCACAAGCAGTACGGCCAGCCCGGCGGTTACGAATACCCCGACCGAAGCAAGCAGTACAGGCAGTACGGCCGTCTCGGCGACCCCGTAAGGCAGTAAGATAGTTTGCAATCGTATGATAAAATCCCGCAAACAAAATTTGCGGGATTTTATCAGCAAAAAAATGTTACCCCGCGTGTTGACGTATGCACGGCTCCGGCATATAATTATGCGTATATGATCATATAAAAGGTGGTTTTAATGACGACTGCGGATATTTTTAGGGCGCTTGCCGAGGAGAGCAGAATCAGGATCGTCTATCTTCTGATAAAAAAAGAGCTTTGCGTCTGCGAAATAGAAATGATACTGGATATGACCCAGTCCAATGCATCAAGGCATTTGAGCAAGCTGAAAAATGCAGGCATCGTTTCCATAAGGAAAGAATCGCAGTGGGTATACTATCGGATAAGCAAGCGTTTTATCGAGGAAAACAGCAAACTCTATGAGTATCTTCAGGAAAAAATGAATACCAATAACGAGCATTCAGCCGACACCGATAAACTCGAGATGTATATAAACAGCGGGTATACCTGTGAGCGGATAAAGACGGATAAAAATAGCATAATGGAAAGCGTCAGCACAGATGAAAAAGCTTGAAAGGAGTGGGAAAATGCCGGTATATGCTTTTACATGCAGGGAATGCGCGCATGCATTCGAGATATCCCTCTCGATGAAGGACAGGGAAAGCGCAAGGATTGTCTGCCCGGAGTGCCGGTCGGAGAATTGCGGACAGTCGTTTCACGGAGTCAATGTCGGTACAAAAAGCACGGCAAAAACAAGCCCGGGTCCTGTGGGCGGCGGTTGTGGCTGCGCAGGCGGGTGCGGATGCCGTTTTTAGACGGACATAAGTGTCTGGCATATGGGTAGATTATAAACGAATGGTGAGTGGTTTGAAGCTATCTCTGAAGAATCCTGAACATCTGCATATACCTGAAAATTCAGGGAATACGTTTAAGGGCTGTGATCAGGAATGGTTCGGTTCCCTCTGGCAGCGGAAAGCAGGCTGCGGCCCCAGTGTAGCCACAAACGTTTTGCTGTATCTCCACGGAACCGGAACCGTTACCCTTCCCGAAGACGTGCACTGCAAAACGGAATGCATCAGGCTCATGGAAACGCTGTGGCGCCATGTTACCCCGACGGCGATGGGAGTACATACGCTTGACCTGTTCTGCAACGGGGTAAAGGATTTTGCACTGTCTCAGGGAACCCTTCTGCAGTGCCGTACGCTGGGTATTCCCCAAAAGGGGACGCTGCGGCCTGCGCTGTCTGCGGTTGTGGGTTTCATACAGAAGGCATTTGAAAGCGGCTGTCCCGTCGCCTTTCTCAACCTGTCCAACGGCAAGGTGAGGAATCTGGATAAATGGCACTGGGTCACTGTGGTAGGGCTTGAAACCGGCGAGGACGATGGCGGCGTTCAGGCAAGAATATACGATGCAGGGAAGGCTTTTACGATTGACCTTAAACTGTGGCATGAAACAACGACGCTCGGCGGCGGGTTTGTGTATTTTGAAAAGAGCGGTCAATCTTAAAGGAATATATGAGGGGCAATAATTTAACAGGAGGAACAAGATGAACGAAAAAATAAAAGTTGAGGTGTTCGGTATCAGGGATCAGGCGGCAAGCAGCGGATGCGGCGGCGGGTGTTGCGATTGTGGAAGTGACTGCGGGCCGCAGGCCACCATGGGAGAGATGTTTGAACAATTGCAGGATTTCATTGAGGCCAGCGACATGAAAGACAGGGTTGAGCTTGCGTTCATCGATGTTATCAATGACGATATGGACGGTTACGCGGATGTCAACATGGCAATGGAGAGAGGGTTCATGATACCCTTAACCGCGATAGACGGAAAACTGAGATTCCACAGGGGAATATCCAATGAAATGATCTACGAAGCGATAACGGAATCCCAAACGGATTAAAAAGATTACGCAAGAGAAAAGCACACGCTTGTGTGCTTTTCTCTTGCGTAAAATCGTTTATTCGTCATTCTGAGCGCAACGAAGACTCTTTAATTAACAGATTCTTCAGCCGCTTTGCTCCTTCAGAATGACAAGGATACTTTATGATTATCTAAAGCACACTATTTCATAAGCAATTGACAAACCCGCATGGTAGTATATATTGGTATATAAATGGAATTGCTATGCAAATGGATGTCGAACGAAGGAGGAAAGAAAATGCTTCAGTTGCAGGAAGTATTTCTTGAGATAGAAGATTCCGTGAAGATTCTCAAGGGCGTTGACCTGACGCTGTCCGATAAAAGGATTTACGCTGTTACGGGACCGAACGGCAGCGGAAAATCTTCCCTTGCCAAAATAATCATGGGGATCTATAAGCCGACATCCGGCAGGATATTTCTGGACGGGCAGGATATCACGGATAAGGATATCACCGAAAGGGCGCGCCTGGGTATCAGCTACGCGTTCCAGCAGCCCCCGCGGTTCAAGGGGATCAAGGTCCGGGAACTGCTTGAAATGGCGGCCTCCAAAAACCCGCTGAAAGTGAATATATGCGACACTCTCTATGATGTCGGGCTGTGCGCGCAGGATTACCTGGACAGGGATATGGACGCGAGCCTCTCCGGCGGGGAAATGAAAAGGATAGAGATCGCCACGGTGCTCGCACAGAACCTGAAACTGGCCATATTCGACGAGCCTGAAGCGGGAATCGACCTGTGGAGCTTTCAGAACCTGGCCGAAACGTTCGGCAATATCCATAACAGGCATGATACGACAATCGTCATCATCACGCATCAGGAACGGATACTGGAACTTGCCGACGAAATCATCCTGATGTCCGAAGGGATAGCAGAGCAGAATATCGACAGGGAGCACATCATTGGTAAAAGAATTCGGAATGAACTGTGCAGGTGCAGCGCGGATTGCGAGAAGGGGGTGAGCCTGAATGCTGAGTGCGCTAGATAAACTGATGCTCGAAAAAGTGGCCGACCTTCACGGGATACCGCAGGGCGCGTACAACATCCGCAAAAACGGGGAAGGCGTCCAGAGGAACACGACGGCGAACATCGATATCGTCACGAAGAAGGACAAGCCCGGGATCGACGTGATCGTGAAGCCGCATACCAGAGGCGAAAGCGTACACATACCCGTGATCGTGACCAAAGAGGACATCAATGATGTCGTCTACAACACCTTTGAAATCGGCGAATACGCGGACGTGCTGGTGGTTGCGGGGTGCGGGATCCATAACGCGGGAAAGAGCAAGGCGCAGCATGACGGCATACACAATTTTTACGTAAGAAAAGGCGCGCGCCTCAAATATGTGGAAAAGCACTACGGACAGGGCGAAGGCGCGGGGGAAAAGGTGCTCAACCCCAAGACAATCATCGAAGCCGGCGAAGGCGCGGTTGTCGAACTGGAATTGGTTCAGATCATGGGAATTGACAGGACGAAGAGAGACACCGAAATCCGTCTTTCGGATAATGCCAGGCTCATCGTCACCGAACGCCTTCTGACCTATAAGGACCAGCAGGCGGAATCGAATATCACCGTTGAGCTTTCGGGAGCCGACTCCTCAGCGCAGATCATTTCCCGTTCCGTTGCGCGTGACGGGTCGGAGCAGGTGTTTTATTTCAATCTGGCCGGCAAAAACCGGTGCCGCGGCCATATCCAGTGCGACGCTATTATCATGGACGGCGCAAGGGTGCTTTCCACGCCTACGGTATCCGCCTATCACAGCGAAGCGCAGCTTGTACACGAGGCCGCGATCGGGAGGATTGAATCCCAGCAGCTGATTAAGCTGATGTCCATGGGACTGAGCGAAAAGGAAGCGGAGGATATGATCCTCAAAGGATTCCTGAAGTAAACGGTCCTTTTTGGTCCTGGGTTTAGTCCGAAAGCGAGCCGTACCGTTTCCCTCAGTCATCAGAAAAAACTGTTTTCAGAATTAAATAAACACGGTTGGCACGCGTCCTTAATATGTATAAAACAGGTTCCCTGAGTTCTCTTGCTCATGAATGAAGTGAAAGGAGAATTACGCATGGGTTTGGACAACAGGACAAAAGAATTTGTGGCAGTCGGGGTAGCGCTTGGCGCAAATTGTGTTCCCTGTATGCAATGGCACTACAAAAAATGCCTGGAATTTGGCGCTACAAATTCGGATATGCAGGAAATTATGGATTTGGCAAAGAAGATCGTGCAGAACAAAAAGAATTTTGACAATATGAAAAGCTGAACAGCAGGTTTAATCACATAATACAGAGTCCGCTTACTTGCAGGACTAACGGAATAACGACCGGCGCGGAGGGAAACCCATGGGTCTCCCTCCGCTTCTTTATGGAACGGGATACTTTCCGGTTTACGCAGACTTAATAAACAGGGGTTTATTGGCTGTTGACAAAGGTATCCCGCACGGTACAATGAAAGTATATACAGGTATTAAGGGGAAAACCGCCTGTGTTGCTTACATCCAATGGATACAACAAAAGGCATGAAGAGGTACGGCTATGAAAAAGGTGCTCATCCTTGAAGCCAGCCCGCGGTCGGGGTGGTCCGCGAAAGCCGCCCGGATGCTGGAGGGCTTGCTTACGGGGAAAAATATTGAAGTAAAAACGGCTGCGCTGCGGGAAGAAGCGATAGGTTATTGCCGGGGCTGCGGCGTATGCATCGGAAAGGGCGAAGGGTATTGCCCGATGCATGAAGACGCGGCACAGAAGCTCCTTGAGGAGATGCTCCGCGCCGACGGCGTTATTATCGTTACCCCGAATTACGCGCTTCAGGTGCCCGGACTGTTGAAAAATCTTTTGGACAGGCTTTCCTTCGTGTTCCATCGTCCGAGGCTTTTCGGCCGCGTTTTTATGAGCGTTGTCATATCGGGCGTATATGGCGGCCCCAAAATTAATAAGTATTTGAATGAGACCATGGAGTTCTGGGGATTCAGGCCGGTGAAAGGCGCGAGTATCCCTGGAGCGCTGTATCCGAACGAACAACGGTCCGAGGAAACCGAAGAAAAATCCCGGCAAAAGATCACCGAAGCGGCAGCGCGGTTTATAAAAGCGTTAAACAGCCAAAAGCCTAGAACCCCTTCTTTTTTCAGGGTCGCTATTTTCCGCGCCACGCGGACATCCATGAAGCATTTCGATGCCGCGTTGGCGCCGGACCGCGCCCATTACGAAAAGAACGGGTGGTTCGATTCCGCATACTATTATTCCGTGGCGCTCGGCCCGTTCAAAAGCCTGTTCGGCGCTTTTGTGGACGGCGTTATGAAAAGGATGGCAAAAAAGGAGCGCAAAAGGAAGAGCGCCGGGCTTGAAAAATAATACGTTTCTGAGGTGAAATGGCTTGATCGACATCACGCAGCATATGAACGACTCCATAGAAGAACTGCTAACCGACGCGTTAAAGCTGTCGGTCAGGAACCCAAGAGAACTGCTGTTTCTGGCCCGTTTCAAGGCGGCGCACGAAAAAGCCTCCCGCAAAAGAAGGGAATCGGAGGCGGAGGGGGTGCATATACCGCCGTTCCTTATCGCAAGCATCGCAAGGGACTGCAACCTACGCTGCGCAGGTTGCTATGCGGCTGTGAATCAGGCGTGCGCCACCCAGTCTGCACAGCTTCCGGCTGAGCGGTGGGATGCGATTTTCAGGCAGGCGCAGGAGCTTGGCATAAGCTTTATCCTGCTTGCCGGCGGCGAACCGCTGATGCGCCCGGACGTGATAAAAAATGCGTCCCGCAATAAAAGCATCATTTTCCCCGTCTTTACAAACGGTACCCTGATCGACGACGGATGGGCGGGGCTGTTTCACAAACACCGCAATCTCATACCCGTATTGAGTATCGAGGGGGACCGTGAAGCGACCGACAACCGGCGCGGTACGGGCGTATATGACAGGCTCTGCTTTGCCATGGATAAACTGCATAAGCAAAAAGTATTCTACGGCGTGTCCGTAACGGTCACGAAAAACAATATCGCAGAGGTGACGGACCGGCCGTTTGTTTCTTTCCTGTCCGAAAACGGATGCAGCATCGCCTTTTATGTGGAGTACGTTCCCGCAGATGAAAAGACCAGGGACCTCGCACCGGGTGACGGGGAAAGGGCGTATCTCGCCGAAAAGCTTGAAGAAATCAGGAGGCTTGAGCGGTTTCTCGCCATTGCTTTTCCCGGGGATGAAAAGCTATTGGGCGGGTGTCTGGCCGCAGGCAGGGGGTTTTTCCATATTAATCCCAGCGGCGGTGCGGAGCCCTGTCCTTTTTCGCCGTATTCGGATATCTCGCTCAAAGACTGTTCGCTTTTAGAAGCCTTGCAGTCGCCGCTGTTCAAAAAGCTCCAAAGCAGTGGTATACTGCATTCCGAGCACGACGGCGGGTGCGTGCTGTTTGAGAATTCCGCCCAGGTAGAACAAATGCTTGTTTAATTCCTATTGTATATAATTTGAATTCAGGGAGGCATTCCCATAATATGAAAAAAGCCTGCAGATCCACAGGCGCTGCAATATGCGCAAAAGCGGTAATCAACTGGTCAGGCAAGCGGCGCGAATCACAGATCGCCGACGGCGTCAATCTTCCGGCATCTTCGATTGAATCTGCATAATCAAGTATTTTTATACATCCGGTTGGTAAAAATATACTGTAACTGCAAAAGACGGCTGTTACGCAGGCAACGTGCGGTATCGTCTCAAACCCCTATCTGTAAAAATGAAAAATATATGCGGAATAATAATCAATATCCTTTAGGCTCTATTTCATTTTTTGGGGCCTGTACCATATGGGGGATACTGTCAATGATTGCAGAAAACGCATTGACAAGGCGTTTTTTGCATAATATAATAAGAATAAGCAGATTTTGCACAATATCTAACGCAACATTGGCTTGACAAATCAAAGTACTTCATGTGCACAGTATGCACAGAACGCATCATCGCCCTGCACAATTCGTTTTTCAAAAATGACATCATGAATGGCGCAATGAGAAAGTAAATAATCTTTTGTTGATGCATCGGCATGTAGTTTTTTTATGCATGCGGAAAGTAGTAGTATCCATTTTTATATATGGATTTGTTTGCATATACACTCTATACCTATATCTACGTTTACGCTGGATTTTTCCAAGTCTCCAAAGATTTTGAATGTTATGTTTTTGATAGTTTTCAGTTTGGTTTTGAGCTGTACCGGTATGACAAATACCGGTGAAAAAAACAAGGGGGAGATTAATGTAATGAAAGCAGCTGTATGGTATGGTAAGAAAGACGTAAGAGTTATGGACGTCCCCGAGCCGCCGAGTCCGGCGCCGGGTTGGGTCAAAATCAAGGTGCATTGGTGTGGTATCTGCGGTTCCGACCTGCATGAGTATCTGGCAGGCCCGATTTTCATCCCTGTTGATGCGCCCCATCCTCTTTCGGGGGCAAAGGCGCCCATTATCCTGGGACATGAATTCTCCGGCGAGATCGTTGAAATCGGTGAAGGCGTAAAAGGCTGGAATGTTGGGGACAGGGTTGCCCCCGAGGCCAGCCAAAGGTGTGGAGAATGCTACCTTTGCAAACGGAACATGTACAACATCTGTGATGTTCTCGCATTCACCGGTTTGATGATAGACGGCGCATTTGCCGAATATGTAAATGTTCCCGCGAATACCCTTTTCAAGATTCCCGACGGCGTTTCCATGGAAGCAGGCTCGCTGTTTGAACCCATGTCCGTCGGCGTCCACGCCGTAAACAGGGCGCCTTTGCTCGCGGGCGACAAGGTCGTTATCTTCGGTGCGGGCACCATCGGCCTGGTTACCCTGCAGGCGGCTATAGCCGCGGGCGCTGCGGAGACATACGTCATCGAAATTGCCGGTGACCGCAAGAAGATGGCGGCTGCAAACGGCGCGACGCTGGTTATCGACCCGACGGAAACCGACCCTGTTGCCAAGGTGAAAGAGATGACCGGCGGCCTGGGCGCGGATATTGCCTTTGAATGTATCGGCAACCATAAAACCGCCGTCACGGCAATAGACATTGTAAGGAAGGCGGGCACCATTGTTTTGGTCGGGATATTCGAACAGCCAAGCTCGGTATACTTCCAGAACATCACGTTCACGGAAAAGAAGATCATGGGCTCGCTGGTTTACAACGGTGAGTATGAGACTGTGGCGCAATATCTTAAAGATGGCCGCATGAAGGCTGAGCCGTTGATCACCGGAAAGATTAAACTGGACGATATTATTGAAAAGGGCTTTAATGAGCTGGTCAATAATAAGGACAAGAACATCAAGATAATCGTTGAACCCAAATAAAATCACAAGGATGCAAATGAATCCTCTTGATAATCTCCGGGCCTGCCTGCAAGGCAGGCCCGGAGATTATAGTCTGTTTTTTTCCGCTGAAAAAACTGTATATATTTTTAGTATATATTCAGCTGTTTCGAAATATATATAGATTGATGTGGGAACGCATGCACGTAAAATGCGAGGCAAAGGAGAATTACATAATGCGGGTTTTTTAACAATCCTTGGGAAAAGCGTTGACTTTGTGTGTTATGGATATTATAATGCATAATAGCGGATTATACATAAATTTCACTTATTTAGGTGTATCTTATCTGTTATTGGCATCAAAAGGCTGGTCAAATCAAACCATTCGCATCCGGAGTTGTTCAAAACGCATCATTTGGTATAAACCATAACCAATCTTTCATCTTAGGCAGCATCAGGTAGAAGCTTTATAAGTTTTTTCCAACTGAATACTGATAGTTCGGCAGCATTTTTGAAATAATCTCTGATCAAGCTGTTTAGCCGTTTTAGTTTGCCGCTTTTTGTGTACAGGCAAGCCTGTATTTATGAATCCAAATGCTGGCAAATATCAGAGTTTTATAAAAGATTACGTTGTTCTGTTTTTTGCTATACCGGGACAAGCGACCGGTACAAAAAAACAAAGGGGAGATCAAGAAATGAAAGCAGCCGTATGGTATGGGAAAAAAGACGTAAGGATCATGGACGTTCCCGAGCCGCCGAGCCCGGGGCCGGGAGAGG
>JBMOLJ010000008.1:0-2579 GCA_049324235.1 Bacillota bacterium | reverse complement strand
TTCCTGCAGGTGTCTGAGCGCAAACGCACTCTTTCCGCTGCGCACGCCCCCCGTGACCAGTACTACTTTTCCCATTTTCCTCTCCTACATTAACAAATGCGCATCCGCCATAAAATGACGGTGCGCATTTATTATAACACTGATATTATTACTTTGTCTGCGACGTTTTGGTCGTAGCGCTGAGCCTTGCAAGCTGCTTAGCCAATTCAAGCTGGAACAGCCTGTATTCCGTCATGCTGCGCGATTGCCGCAGCTGTTCTTCAAGCTGCTCTTTTTTGGCGAGCGCGCGGTTCTCATCGATCTCCTCGGGCAATTCCACCGTCTGCGCAAACACATAGGCTCCGTCAGGGCGCGCTTCCACCATCCCGTCCGAGTTTACAACCTGTGTCCATTCACCGCCGATCATAAAACGCAGCGTGCCCGCGGCCAGAGAAGCGACCATGGGCGCGTGCATATTCAGAATGCAGGCCTCGCCGTCGTTGCTCCTGAATACCAGCGCTTCCACTTCTCCGTCGAAAAATGTGCGCTGCGGCGTATGGATTTCCAGATGGAAAGGAGTATATGCCATAAACCTATGCCTCCTTGAGCGCTTTTGCCTTTTCCCGCACCTCATCCAGGTCGCCCGCCATGTAGAATGCGGCTTCGGGCAGATCGTCCGCTTCGCCGTTGACCACTGCTTTGAAGCTCTGGATCGATGCGTCCAAGGGCACAAAACGCCCCGGAATTCCTGAAAACGTCTCCGCAACAAACATCGGCTGGGACAGGAATTTCTGTATCTTGCGCGCACGGTAAACGATGATCTTGTCTTCCTCGGAAAGCTCATCCATGCCCAGTATCGCGATGATGTCCTGCAGTTCCTTATAGCGCGAGAGCGTTTCGACAACCTTGCGCGCAACCATATAATGCTCTTCTCCGACGATGTCGGGTTCCAGTATGCGCGACGAAGACTCAATCGGGTTCACCGCAGGATAGATTCCCATTTCCATAATCTCTCTGGACAGCACCGTCGTAGCGTCCAGGTGAGAAAACGTCGTGGCAGGTGCCGGGTCCGAAAGGTCGTCCGCCGGGACGTAAATCGCCTGAATCGATGTGATCGAGCCGGTTGTCGTGGACGTAATGCGCTCCTGCAGCGCGCCCATCTCGGTAGCCAGCGTCGGCTGGTAGCCTACCGCCGATGGCATGCGCCCCATCATGGCCGATATCTCGCTGCCCGCCTGCACGAAACGGAAAATGTTGTCGATAAACAGCAGCACATCCTGGCCGGCCTCGTTTCTGAAATGCTCGGCCATCGTCAATCCCGTGAGCGCCACGCGCATGCGCGAGCCGGGAGGCTCGTTCATCTGTCCGAACGCCAAAACGGTTTTTTCGATAACACCCGATTCACGCATCTCGGTAATCAGGTCGCAGCCTTCCCTGGAGCGTTCGCCCACACCGGTAAACACCGACAGGCCTCCGTGATGCTGGGCGATATTGTGTATCATTTCAAGGATCAGCACGGTCTTGCCAACGCCCGCGCCGCCAAACAGGCCGATTTTACCGCCCTTTGAATAGGGTGCAAGAAGATCGATTACCTTGATGCCGGTCTCATAAATCTGCCGGACGGGAACCTGCTGCTCCAGCGAGGGCGGCAGGTTATGAATGGGCATATATTTATCGGTAACGATCGGTCCGCGGCCGTCAATGGGATGGCCCATTACATCCATGGCGCGCCCGAGCGTTCCTTCGCCTACAGGCACCATGATCGGAGCGCCGGTATCACGCACTTTCGTGCCGCAGCTCAAGCCTTCGGTTGCATGCAGCGCGATGCAGCGCACGACATTCCCGCCCATATGGCGGAACGCTTCAAGCCAAAGTTCGTGGTCCATTTCCACCTTGAGCGCATTGTAGATAGGCGGCACGCGTCCTTCGTCGAACTGGACGTCTATGACAGGCCCTAAAACGGTCACAATAGTACCGATATTCGGCTCCATATTCTCTTCGGGCATCTCTTTTTCACCTCTGTTGCTTCTAATCCACCAAAGCGTTGGCAGCCGAGACAATTTCTATAATCTCATTCGTAATCTTTTCCTGGCGCGCGCGGTTATACTCCAGCCGCAGCCTGCGCGTCATTTTCTCCGCATTGCGCGTTGCCATCTCCATGGCCAGCATGCGCGCGCTGTGCTCGCTGGCCGACGACTGTACCAGCGTGGAATAGATCATGCCGATAACGTAATGCGTAACCATCGTGTAGAAAACGGTTCTCGCCGAGGGCATATACAGCATGCCTTCCCCCCGGTAATCCGGCCCGGCTTCCACATCGTCAAAATCCGATATTTCAACCGGCAAAAGCTTGTAAACCTGCGGGTGCTGCCGTGTCGGCGAAATAAACTTGGTGAAAACAACGCGCACCTCGTCCATGATTCCGTCTAAATATAATCCGATGATATCGCTTGCTATGCGCCGCGCATTATAAAGCGAAGGGTTCTGCGCCGTATGCAGAAAGTCGATATCCGTCTGATAGCCTCTTGCCTGGAAAAACGTGCGCGCCATCTGTCCGACGGTAAGGATATATTTTTCCCTTTTATCCTGCATGTCCTGCA
>JBMOLJ010000007.1:0-2586 GCA_049324235.1 Bacillota bacterium | reverse complement strand
CAAACCCGAACGCCATGATATGCCCCAGAAGGTACTGAAGCATGCGGCTGATAAAAACGATAGCCAGTAAAATAAAAAACAGCCTGATACTGCTTTTCCGGTCGAGTCTGCCGCCCGCGCCCTCCGGTATAGCCAGCTCTCCGCCGCCCCTGAAGCGGGAGAACAGCATGCGCAGCGCAAGCACCAGGCACCAGCAGTAAAGCCCGAGCACGCCTGCGCAAAGCACTGTGCGCGCAACATCAAATAAAGCCATACATCTCTCCCAATCAACAAACTAGCCAAAGAGGTTGTATTCTAGTAGGGCAGCTTCCGTTTCGTTCCGCCGCGCGTGAGCACCTCCGACCATATGATCCCGTTGATGACCGGATTATCGGAAAACACAGGGAAACTTGCCTTATGCCCTTTATCCGGTACAGCCTTTTGCATCAAAGGCACCTCCGCTGCCGGCTTGCCCTCGGTTTGTACGACCGGCTTTTTTTTCTTCTTTTTCTTCTGTTGGGCAGGCGCCTGCTCCACAGGCAAATCAAAATACAGGGGATTGTCGCCTGCGTACAAATCCGGCTGCTCCATATCCCCTGCCGCCTGCCGTTGGGGAAGCCTTTGCTGCCGCTCCTGCAATTTCTGGCGCCGTCGCTGTTTGCTTCCGCCGCCAAGCAGTACAGGCAAAAGGAATACGCCGACAAGCACGATCACCGGCACCAGAAAATTAACAAGGTTATCGATATCGATAGCCATATGTACCGTCTCCTTATGCCATGCGCAAAAATTTACTTGGACTGGTCGGGCTGGTTGGGATGCACCGGCTTACTCCCGTCCTGCCCCATGTTCGAAATCGATCTGCGCATAGACGTGTCGGAGATGACGTTTTGCATGTTGTAGTAGTCCATCACGCCCAGCTTGCCCTCGCGCAGCGCCTCGGCCATTGCCAGCGGCACCTGCGCCTCGGCTTCCACAACGGCAGCTTTCATTTCCTGCTCGCGTGCGACAGCCAGCGCCCTTCTCTCTTCCGCCTTTGCGCGCGCAATCCGAAGGTCGGCCTCGGCCTGGTCCATCTGGAGCTGTGCGCCGATGTTGCGCCCGACATCCACATCGGCAATGTCGATGGAGAGGATTTCGAACGCTGTGCCCGCGTCAAGCCCTTTGTCCAGCACGGTGTGCGAGATCAGGTCGGGGTTTTCCAGCACGACCTTATGATTGATGGATGAACCGACGGTGGTGACAATGCCCTCGCCGACACGCGCGATAATCGTTTCCTCACCCGCGCCGCCGACCAGTCGGTCGATATTTGCGCGCACAGTCACGCGGGCCTTTGCACGAAGCTCGATGCCGTCTTTTGCGATCGCCGCCACGACCGGCGTTTCGATCACCTTGGGATTGACGCTCATCTGCACCGCCTGAAGCACGTCGCGTCCGGCAAGGTCGATGGCTACGGCGCGCCCGAACTGCAGGGGTATGTTCGCGCGGTGTGCGGCTATGAGCGCGTTGATGACCTTATCGACATTGCCGCCCGCCAGATAATGCGTCTCCAGCATGCTGATCGTCACGTCCAGCCCGGCTTTGGACGCCTTGATCATGGGTAATACGATGCGCCTGGGCGAAACGTTTCTTAAGCGCATGCCAACCAGCGTGAATATGCTCACATGCACGCCGGCAGCCATTGCGGAAATCCACAGCCGCATCGGCACAAAGCTCATGAAAAGTGCAAGAAAAATAAGAACCGCTACAATAATAATTATCGCTTCTATTGACATGTCTCTTCGCCCCCTTGTTTTTGATCGGGTTCCGCCAGTTTAACGATAATGCGCCTGCCTTCCAGGCGGACAATGGTTATGGTTGAACCTCTGCTGATATACTCCCCGTCGCTCACGACGTCGATACGCTGCGTATCAAACATTCCAATCCCGGCCGGACGGAGTTCGGAAACCGCAACGCCTGTTTTGCCAATCAACTGCTCCGGTGTAAACTCGTTGGAATATCCCGCGCCGAACTGCATGGAATCCGTGAGTATGATCCTGGACCTGGACAGCCGCCCTGTCTGTGCCGACCGCATCACGAATAAAAAGGCAACGACCAGCGCCACCAGCACGCCCGCCGTGATCAGAACCGCTTCCTCCCAGTTCCGCGCCCACAGTATGATACCGGCAATGCTCAGCAAGGTGCCGGTGACGCCCGGGATGCCGAAACCGGGCACGAACATTTCGGTGATCAAAAGCGCAACGCCCGCCAATACCATCAAAATAGGCCAGATGCCCACGGCGCCTATATAATTTACGGCCGCATCCATACTGTTTCCCCCCTGATTATCCGTTTCCCTGTCTATATTATAACGATATGCTCAGCTTTTGTCACATGTATTCGCATAATGCATTTACAGTGCAAAAAACCCGGCCACATTTTTTGTGTCCGGGTTTTAATACGTAAAAATACGAGCAAACCTGTAAGCCGAGTTCTGTCTTGAATGGCCATCTGTCTAGGCCTGTTGTTGCCAGCAGGCTCAAGCGATTACCCGGAAGCTTGGCGGGCCACCAACAGCGCTTCCCTATTAATCTTGCACCAGGTGGGGTTTACAGAGCGGACAAGTCGCCA
>JBMOLJ010000006.1:0-21939 GCA_049324235.1 Bacillota bacterium | reverse complement strand
CCGGCCCCCTTCCCCCCCAGCACGAAGTGAACTAGGCCTGTTCGCGCCTCCTGGCCGCGTCTTTGCTGCACCGTACCAGATATTGATATCTGCATTTCGCAGCGTTTATGGTGTAAATCGCATAATCCACCAGCTCCGGATCCGTTACCTGCTGGAAATAGTCCACCGCAGCCTTCCACTCCATCAGCGCGTCGTTGATTTCAGCGATCTCGTCCGTCTGATTTTTCTGGGGTTTGCGAACTGCTTCGAGCCACTTCATGGTTATGTTTTCCTCCTTGTACATATTCTGTTAATATTATGCGCTTATAAAGTTTCAATATTCTAAACAGGTGCAACAGGATAACAAAAAAAGACCGGCAGCCATTGCCGGACTTTCAGGTCCCGGCGGCAAACCGGGTTTGCCGCCTCGGAATCTTTGTTTATGCTTTTTCTTCGCAAAGCGCGGCAATCCTTGCGCTCTACATATCGCGCCGCCCTTCCATAGCCTTGCTGAGCGTCACTTCATCCGTATATTCAAGGTCAGCGCCGACCGGCACGCCGTGGGCAATACGCGTTACGCGCACTCCCAGCGGTTTGATGAGGCGCGATATGTAAACTGCGGTTGCCTCACCCTCGACATCGGGGTTGGTCGCCAGAATGATCTCTTTTATACCGCCCGCCTGGATGCGTGAAAGCAGCTCTTTTATCCTGATCTCGTCCGGCCCGATTCCCTCCATTGGCGAGATCGTTCCGCCCAACACATGGTATTTCCCCGAAAACTCCCTTGTACGCTCCATGGCAAGCACATCGCGCGCGTCCTTGACGACGCATATCACCTCGTCCGAACGCGCTTTATCGTTGCAGATGCTGCACAAATCGGATACCGAGATATTTCCGCATACGGCGCAGAACCTGATTTTCTTCTTGGCATAGAAAATCGCCTCGGCCAGCTCACGCACCTGCTGTTCGCCCATGTTGATGATATGGTAAGCCAGCCGCTGGGCTGTCCTTGTCCCCACGCCCGGCAGCCTTGAAAGCTGATTGATCAGTGTCGAAATCGGTTCAATCGGGTCGCTCATCGTTTATACCAGCCCGCCCAGGTTCAAGCCGCCGGTCAGCTTGGCCATTTCGCCCTGCACCATCTCTTCCGCCTTGCGTATGGCTTCGTTCACCGCGGCAATAATAAGGTCCTGCAGCATTTCCACATCGTCAGGATCGACGACCTGCGGATCGATCTGGATGCTCTTGATTTCTTTTTTTCCCGTGGCGACGACCTGCACCACACCGCCGCCCGCTGAAGCCTCCACCTCTCGCAGCTCCAATTCGGCCTGCAGGCGCTGCATATCCTGCTGCATGCGCTGGGCTTGCTTCATCATCTGCTGCATGTTGCCGAATTGCCCCATTCCCATTTTCCCTTTAGCCATATCGTCATCCTCCAATTCTCAGATTACCGGTATAATTCTTATGTAATCCGCATGTCGTTTTCATTATTCTTCCATTACGCGGACGTTTTCTTCTCCAAATAAGGCGATAGCCTCGTCCAGCAACGTACTGTTGCCATGTTTCGCCTGTGTGCCTTTTTCTGCGGGCCCCGACTCTACAGTGCCAAGAGGAACGTCCCCTACCGCCGTTTTGAATACAACCGGCCTTGACGCAAGGTTCATAAGCGTACTTGTAATATATGCTTTGTTCTCCTCCTGATTTACTACCTGTGCATATAAGGCGTTTTTTTCGGAAAACTGCACTGTGAGCACATCGTCCTTAAACGAGAGCGGTTTCCCGTCCCGCAGGACGATATATAGCGGCATGCGTTCTTTCTTGACTACAGGGAGCAAACGGTTGAACAGCTCTTCCCCGTTATCCTTTTGCGGTTGCCCCTGCTGCGGCTTTTTCTTCACGGGCGCCGCTTTTTCTTTCTGCACGGTTGGCCCCGATGCTTTGGGGGGCTGCACAACGGCAGCGCCCTCGCCCTGTGCCGGCAATGCAGGCTGTGTAGCAAGCGTCATGCCCTCCAGCCGTTTTTCAAGGGCCTCGATGCGCGCAAGCAGGGCCGCCGGCGCGTCGTCCTGCCGGTCGGCGCACAGCCGGACCATCGCCGCTTCGGACAGCGCGCGGGCCGATACGCTGTAGCGCATATCGCCTTCCAGCCGGGCCAGAATGTCCAGCGCTCTGAGGATAAACGCCGTCCCTGCCTCTTGGGCCTGGTTATGCATAATGCTCTGCATCTCGGGCGTAAGCTCGGTCAGATCAAACGAATCGCCGCAGATGGAAAGCAGCATGAGCTGCCGGAAATACTGCATGAAATCCCGCATAAGAACGCCCAAATCGCGCCCTGCGTCCAGCGCCCCCTGCAGCGATTGCAGCGCCGCCCCGGCGTCGCGCGCAATCACCGCGTCGGCCATGTGCTTGAGCTGCAAATCGTCGGCCCCGCCCAGCACGTTGAGGACATCCGGCTTGGTCAGCGCATCTTTTCCGGCCGCGATACACTGGTCCAGCAGTCCCAGAGCGTCGCGCATGCCGCCCTGCGCCATACGGGCGATAGCCGTGAGCGCCTCCCTGTCGGCCTGCATGTTAAGCGCGTCAAGCACATGTTCCAGCCTGTTGATCATGCTCTCAACGGACACCCGTTTGAAATCAAAACGCTGGCAGCGTGAAACGATGGTCGCGGGGAGCTTATGCACCTCGGTAGTTGCCAATATAAAAACCACATGCTTCGGCGGTTCTTCAAGCGTTTTCAAGAGCGCGTTGAACGCACCGGCCGAAAGCATATGCACTTCATCCACGATATACACCTTGTACCGCCCGGTAACGGGGGAAAGGCGCACTTTTTCGCGCAGCTCGCGCACCTCGTCCACCGAGTTGTTGGACGCGGCGTCGATCTCGATGATATCAACGGTCCCGCCCGTTTCGTCCCCGGTCATGCAAACGTCGCAGGCTGCGCAGGGTTCGCCGCCAGCCGGGTTCTCGCAGCGTATCGCGCGCGCGAGTATCTGCGCCGTGCTTGTCTTCCCTGTCCCGCGGGTGCCGCAAAAAAGATAAGCGTGCGATATGCGTTTCTTTGCGACCTGGTTCTTTAATATAGGGATGATATGCTCCTGCCCCACTACTTCATCGAAAAAACGGGGCCGGAAACGGCGGTAAAGCGCTGTGTATGCCACGAAACAATCTCCTTAACCGGCAGGGTTGCGTCCTGCCTGCATCTGCATACAAGTGTAGCATTTGTTTCAGGTCCTGTCCAGAACATGCAAAACCAAAACAAAAAAACCATATGCGCGATAGTTCGTGCGCAAACGGTTCGTTCTGTTGCGTTAGCGTCCTAGCGAAGGATGTCGCCGACGCCGTTGATGATGAAGTTTGGCTGGTATGCAAACTTATGAAGGTCCTTGGCCTGGGTTACGCCGCTTAATACGAGCACGGTATCTATCCCTGCTTCCAGTCCGGAAACGATATCCGTATCCATCCTGTCGCCGATGATCGCCGCGTCCTCATGTTCAACGCCCAGCCTCTTGAGTCCTTCGCGCATCATGATGGGGTTAGGCTTGCCTACAAAATACGCGTTCTGGTTTGTGGCAAATTCGATGGGTGCGATCAGCGCGCGCGTCGCAGGCACGATACCCTTTTCCGTAGGGCCGGTAAGGTCGTAATTGGTGCCGATGAGCTTTGCGCCGTTATTCACCAGATACACCGCATGCTCGATGAGTTCAAAATTATAGTTGCGCGTATCGCCCAGCACCACATAGTCGGGATTCACGTCGTTCATGGACAGCCCCGCATCATAAAGCGCGTTCGTAAGTCCGGGAGAGCCGATAACGAAAACGCTTCCGCCGGGACACTGGCCGGACAGAAAGCTTGCGGTTGCAAGCGCGCTGGTGTAAAAATGGCTTTCATCAACGTCCAGTCCCATGCGCGCAAGCTTCTGGCTCAGGTCGTTGGGCGTACGCTCGCTGCTGTTGGTCAGAAACAAATACTTAATCTCTTCCTTCTGCAACCATTCGATGAAGCCCACGACGCCGGGCAGTACCTGGTTCCCGTGATAGATTACTCCGTCCATGTCGCAAATGAAGCCCTTCTTGCCGCGAAGGTATGCCATCTTTTCCGTAAGATCCATATTTTCCATATTTACCTCCTTTCTTCAGTATTTAATTATATTATAACGCCCACACAGCGTAAAGTGCGTTAAGTTCCTGTAAATAATCGGTTTTTCGTTCAAAAAGCACATCAGAGCGGCTAAACCGCTCTGATAAAATAATCTTCTCGAATCCAGGCATGCTTTGCTATATAGCCCTCAGGCGATTTTCCCAGACCACCGGCCAACAAAATCCTCAAGTTCCTTCTGCATCATAAGGGCTTTGGCGGCCCTCTCCCCGCCATCCTGTACGGCGCGTTGTCCGTCCTCGATGAGTTTGCGCAAAGCGCTTTCCATCTGGAGCAACGTGCTCCCGAAAGGCTGCGGCGGTATGCGCGCTTCGTCCCATGCTTCCATCGCAACGTCAAAGCGCATGCCCTGATCGGGTACGATTGCGTTTATGCCCAGCTCCTGGTTCAGGGTTTTTGCAAAAGCGTCGCAAACCGCGCTTTCACCATGCACCACGAACACCTTGCGCGGCGGCGGGCTGAACGCCCGTACCCAGGCGACCAGACCGTCTCTGTCCGCATGCCCCGAATAACCCGGGATATTAGCAATGCGCGCGCGGACGAATATCTCCTCGCCGAAAATCTTCACGCTCTTCGCGCCGTCGACAAGCAGCCGCCCCAGCGTGTTCTCGGCCTGATACCCCACGAACAGCACGGTGGCGTCCTCCCGCCACAGGTTGTGCTTCAGGTGGTGCCGTATACGCCCGGCCTCACACATGCCGCTCGACGAAATGATGATGTTCGTGCCTTCCGCTTCGTTGATTGCCCGCGATTCGTCCGCTGTTTCGGAAAACCTCAGGTTGGGCATGTTCAGCGGGTCCTCGCCCTTTTCGACCAGCGCCATCGCTTCTTTGTCGTAATACTTGTAATAATTTTTTCGGAATATCTCCGTCGCATGCATAGCAAGCGGGCTGTCCACATAGATCGGTACTTTTTCAAGTCCGGGCGCCTCATCGCTCACGATCAGCAGGTTCAGGTCATAGAGCAACTCCTGGGTACGGCCGACCGCAAAGGACGGAATAACCAGATTGCCCCCCTTTTGAAGCGCGCTGCGCACAACTTCTTTAAACTGTTTTTTAGCGTCCTCACGATTATCATGCAGCCGGTCGCCGTACGTGCTTTCCATCACGACATAATCCGCTTCGGTAATGACCGCGGGGTCTTTAATGATGGGACGGTTATACGTCCCGACATCGCCCGAAAACACGATCTTCACGGTTTTTTCCATATCTTCTACCCAAAGCTCGGCCGCGCTCGAGCCCAGCAGGTGTCCGGCTTCCACAAAGCGGACGCGCACGCCCGGCAACACTTCGGTTACAACGTCGTACTCGGCCGGCGAAAAGCTTTTCATACAGTTGATCGCGTCCTGTGCGGTATACATAGGCTCAATAATGCTTTTGCCCGCGCGCTGGCGTTTCCGGTTGCGCTGCTCAGCATCCATTTCCTGAATGTGCCCGCTGTCGGGCAGCATGATGCCGCACAGGTCTGCAGTGGGAACCGTGCTGTATATCTTCCCCGAAAAGCCGCTTTTCACGAGCAGCGGTAACAGGCCGGAATGGTCGATGTGCGAATGCGTCAGGACAACACATTTTATTTCCGAAGGATTGAATCCAAACGGTGCAAGAGGATCCCAGTCGTTCTGGTCCTTCCCCTGATGCATCCCGCAATCGACGAGAAGGTTTCCGTTGTCCGTTTCGATCAGGTGGCATGAACCCGTTACCGTACGCGCGCCGCCCAAAAATTGAATCTTCATGCAGTCTTATCTCCCTTTTGTCATGTAGCATATGCCCAGTGTTCCGGGTCCCACGTGCGAACCTACGACCGGTCCCACCGGATTTATGATGATCTGCTTATAATCATACCGTTCTTCAAGCCGTTCCTTAATGGCCTTTGCATCGTCATAGCAATCGGCCTGGCAGATAGCGGCAATGTTGTCTGCGGGGTCTGCAGCCTCTCCCTCCATTTTCTCCAGCATATACCTCAGGGCCTTTTTCCGTCCCTTGATCTTATCTACAGGCACCAGCTTCCCCTCATCGTTTATCGTGAGGATCGGCTTAACGTCCAGAATGGTGCCGAAAAACGCGGCGGAACCCGAGAGCCTGCCCCCGCGACTGAGATAATGCAGATCGTCCACCGTGAACCATGCGCGGGCGCGCAGCCTGTTGGCCTCCACCCAGTCGCACACTTCATCCATTGGTTTCCCCTGTTCCTTCATCTTTGCCGCAAGCATCACGAGTATCCCCAGCGCCATCGAAATGCGCTTGGAATCCACCAGCCGAATCGTCCGCTCCGGATATTGTTCGAGGGCTTCTTCCCGCGCGAGGGCCGCGTTTTCGAACGTGTTGCTGAGCGTCGAGGACAGGGCGATATAGGCGATATCGTCCCCGTTGTTTAGCACAGGTTCCCACAGTTCAAGGAAGTCGTGCGGGTTCGGGCACGCAGTCGTAGGCACCGCGCCGCGGCGCAGTTCGTCGTAGAATTTTTTCGTATCGAAATCGTACGAGGGACAGTACGCATGCTCTTCCCCCATATGCGTATAGGGCATCATCAGCATCAGCACGCCGTGCGCTTTTGCATATGCATAATCAAGTTCCGAGTCGGAATCTGTCATGATGATATATCCCATAATTTCCCCCTCCTGAATAAGAAATTTGACGTAAAGACCGGTAAAATGCCGTATATACATTATATATGCAGATACCATGCATCCGCAACAGCGGGTAAATGGCACAAAACAAGCCCGGGGAAAACCCGGGCAGTTCTCTCCACCGGCAAACCTTTGGGGTTTGCGGTGGGCTTCTGTGCAGTTTAAAATGCCGCAAAAAGCCGGCATTTTTTTCGCCAATCTGACGCACATGTCGTCATATTGGATATAAAGTGGGGAATCACCATCCCCCACACCCCCTACAGTTTTTCTACTTTTTTATCCCGTCTTTTTCGCGTATTTCAACGCGCCTGATCTTGCCGCTGATCGTTTTGGGAAGCGCGTCCACGTACTCGATCACCCGGGGGTACTTATAGGGCGCGGTCACTTTCTTCACATGCTCCTGCAGCTCCTTCGTGAGCGCGTCGCAGCCTTCATAACCTTTTACCAGAACGATAGTAGCCTTAACAATAAACCCGCGGTCTTCATCCGGGATGCCGGTGACGGCGGCCTCGAGCACGGCCTTGTGCTCCATCAGCGCGCTTTCCACCTCGAACGGGCCGATACGGTAGCCCGAGCTTTTTATCACATCGTCCACGCGCCCGACATACCATAAGAACCCCATTTCATCCTTATAGGCGGTGTCCCCCGTGTGGTACAACCCGTCATGCCAGGACTGCCTGGTCTGCTCCTCGTCCCTGTAATACCCCGAGAAAAGCCCGAACGGCTTGCCGCCGCCCTCGTCGTCGGTGCGGATGCATATCTCTCCCGTGACGCCCGCGCCCACCTCATTGCCGTTTTCGTCGCAGATCACCATGCGGTACCCCGGGGCAGGCACGCCCATGGACCCGAGCCTGGGCTGCATCCACGGATATACGGTGAGGCAGCAAAGCGTTGTCTCGGTCTGCCCGAAGCCTTCAAATATTTTCAGGCCGGTCTGGTTCTTCCACTGCGCATAAACCTCGGGATTGAGCGCCTCGCCCGCGGTCGTACAGTGCCTGAGCGCCGAAAAATCGAAGCTTTTGAGGTCTTCCTTGATCATATACCTGTACATCGTTGGCGGCGCGCAAAAGGTGGTCACCTTATACTTTTCGATCTTGGAAAGGATATCGACGGGGTTAAACTTTTCAAAATCATAAATAAACACAGCGCTCCCGCCCAGCCATTGCCCGTATATCTTCCCCCACAGGGCCTTCCCCCATCCGGTGTCAGATACCGTGAAGTGCAGGCCGTCGTCTTCCACGCGGTGCCAGAAGCACCCTGTGAGGATGTGCCCGAGCGGATACGTGTGGTCGTGGCTCACCATTTTGGGGTATCCGGTGGTTCCTGAACTGAAAAAAATGATGGCCCTGTCCGTGCTTTTCGTGTCCGCCTCCCCGGCCGGGCGCGTCCAGACGGGGCTGGCCGCATCCACACCCGCGTCGAAATCCACCCAGCCGTCCACCGCTTTTTCATGCTTCGTTACCGCTTTGAGCGTCACCGTAGGACATTCGGGAAGCGCTTCATCCGCGGTCTCGGCCACTTGGTTGTCGCCGGTGATTACAATCATTTTCACGCCCGCCGAATTGCACCGGTATACAAAATCCTTTGGCGTTAAAAGATGCGTTGCCGGTATAGCGACAGCGCCAATCTTGTGCAGCGCCAGCAGGGCGTACCAGAACTGGTACCCGCGCTTTAATACAAGCATAACCTTGTCGCCCTTGACAACGCCAAGCTCCTTGAAGAAATTAGCTGTCTTGTTGGTCAGCTCCATCAGCTCGCCAAAGGTGATGCGGCGTTCCTCATTATTTTCGCCCACCCACAGCATCGCGAGCTTATCTGGATTCTGTATCCCCAGCAGATCAATCACGTCATATGCAAAGTTGAAGTCTTCTCCAACAGTTATGGAATAGTTTTTATTCAAATCCTCAAGCGTCGCAAAATCATCGCGCGACCGGCCGACATATTTTTCATAAAGGGGCATATCCTCATCTCCTCCAATCTGTTGGCTATTTGATTACAACGGCAATGAACCGTGTTTTTTTGCCGCCCAGCGCCTTCATCGCATGCGGGACGCCTGAGTCGAAATAAACGCTGTCCCCCGCTTCGAGTATGTACACGATGTCGCCAAGGAAGAATTCCATCCTTCCTTCCACAACGTAATTGAATTCCTGGCCTTCATGCGCGTGCTGCACGGGTTTTTCGCCGATGTCCTTAGGCTCGACCTCCACCATGAACGGTTCGGCCTTTTTGTTCCTGAACGTATACGCCAGATGCTTGTAGTTATAGGCTTTGCGCCGCTCAATCTCGTACCCTTCGCCGTCCTTTACCATACTGCATATGGAAAGCTTGGGCGAATCCCCGCTCATAAGATCAACGACGTCGACCCCCAGAATATTGGCAGCGGAATACAAAAAGCTGAACGAAAAATCTCTTTCCCCCCGCTCATATTCCTGCAAGGCCTTTACATCTAAGCCGCATTGCGCAGCCATTTGTTCCTCGCTCAGGCCAATGATTTCCCGAAGCGCTCTGAGCCTTTGTCCGATCTCAACCAATTGTTCGGTCATTACCGTCACCCTCCATTATCATTATTTCATTCATTTTACCTTTAATAAAAAAACGTCCTCATCCATGAATCAGGACGAGACGTCTGCCACGCGGTACCACCTAATTTGATTCCTAATAAAGGAATCCACTTTCAGGCTCTAACAAGCCCATGCCTATAACGAGACAACCCGTACGCCCCTATCGGTTCTTTTCAGGGCGCCTGCTCGGGAGAGATAGGCTCCTGCCGAATCACTATCGGCTCGCACCGACCGCCGACTCTCTATAAAACCGAAACCGGCCAGCCTGCTCCGTCTTTGCATTAATATTAAATTTCCTGTATCATACACTGTTATTGCTTGTCCTGTCAATTAAAATCCCGCGTTGTGCAGTAGTAGAATAATGCAAACCAGAAAAACCGCAAATCATTGCGATTTTTCTATGCAAATCCGTTCAGGATTCCGGCTCCAGCTTTGCGTGCAGCGCGTCACGTATGAATTCGGCAAGTCCTGGGGCAATCCCCTCAAAAAAGGCCTTGAAACGCACGTCATCCACATACATGTCTCCAAGCCCCATCAACGCCTCATCCGGGTATTCGCCAAAGCGCCGGATATAGGCGGCAAAGCGTGTAATGGCTTCCTGCACAGGCTGCGCCTCCGGTTCCATGTGCATAAGCTTGGTAAGGTCTTTGTAAATCTCAGCGCCCTCTTTCTGGAGGCTCTCGTATTCCTGGCGGTTCATACCCGCAATCACTGCGTTGCTTTTGTCCACCAGTTCATCCCCATAGCGCTTGCGTATCTCTGCGCCGTATTTGCGCTCGTTTTCTTCCACTTTTTGTTTGCCGAACCCGTCAAAAAGCTCCTGTGCGCTCAACGGTGTCCCTCCTTCCATCGCCATCAACGTACGATCAATAGTGCAGATCAAAAGGCTTTGGCGCGTTCTCCGCTCGATCAGCTCGCGGCGGTGTGCGCGCAGCGCCTCCGCCGCATCAAAATTCCGGTCATCGATTATACTTCTGATTTCCTTGAGCGGCAGTCCGATCTCGCGATAAAAAAGGATCTGCTGGAGGCGCATCAGGGCGGCTTCGTCGTATAACCGGTATCCTCCGTCTGAATGGGCGCTCGGGCGGAATAAACCGATTTGGTCATAATAATGCAGTGTACGCACGGTTACTCCCGAAAGCTCTGCGACCTGTTTGACCGTCATAGGCATTCTTTTCACCCCACGTTTACCATACACCATCACGCAACGAGAGGGTCAACTGCTTTTTTGGAATTTTTCAATCCATTTTACGCTTTAGCAATACATTATTCCCCCGGCAAACGAGAGTATACGTCCTGCGTCTGCCATTGCCATAACGCAGTTCTTTCACACCATAACGGCTTTCAAAATGCAAAAACGATTATTCCAGCAATAATAACGATATTCCCAACAATTTTCCGCCAGGTTATCTTCTCTTTGAGGAACCCGAACCCGAGCAGCAGGATAAACACGTAGGACAGGCAGTTGATAATGCTCCCGTATTTGTACTCGATCCACTGATAGCCAATGACGTTCATGCCCAGTACCAGCGCCAGCAGGATATAAGAGCCGATCACGTAAGGATTGAGATATTCGCTTATCCGGCTTTTGTGTTCGCGGTTCGCGCTTATTTTTAAGAGCGTCTGCGATATGGCGGTCACAAGCGCACCGGCAATAAAAATCAGTACTGAGACCGTGCTATTCACTTTGCACCACCATCCAAATCCCGCCCACAATTAAAGCCGCGCCGGCCAGGTTCCATGCCGTGATCTGCTCCTTAAAAAACAGCATCGCCCAGACCAGGGTCCATACGGTCAGAATCGACCTGTTCGCATAAGCGGTGGTAAGGTCCATGACTTTTATGAGTTTCTGGTAAAAAAAAGCATATATGGCAAGCACCGCGACCATTGCGGCAAGGAGACCTGCGACCGCCCACGAAAATAAGCCCTGCAAGGTTGCCGCGTTCGCCGCAACCTTGCACAGGACTCCCACCGCGGAATACAAAAGGATATTCAGATGCAGCAATAGGATGTATTTCAGATTCTTCCGGTTTTTTACCGGTTCATGTTTCCACTCTGCCGCGTTCAACCTTTAATTCCTCACTATCCATAATCCTGATGACGCGCGCCGGATTTCCGGCGACAACCGCCCTGTCGGGAACATCGCGCGTTACTACCGCGCCCGCGCCAACCACAGCGTCCTCGCCCACATAGGATACGCGCGGCAGGATGATCGCGTTGGCGCCGATCCAGCACCGTTTTTTGAATACGATGCCCGTCATCCCGATAGATTTCTTTTTCTGCTTTGTACGGTCTTCGTTCAGCGGATGCACATGCGTGAGGACCACGCTCCCCAGTGAAAACCACACGTCGTTTTCTACGGTAACATCACCGGAATAATCAATCGAAACGCCGCGCGCAAGGAGCACGTTGTCACCTATCCTGATGCGTCCCGCGCTTCGGTGCGCATGATAGAGGCAGACCTTATCCTCGATGAGCGGCCGCTTCCCTATTTTAAAGACGGACCAGAACGCGGCGCGCCGAAGCCATACCAGCCCCGGCAAATTGAACAGCTGAATCCCGAACACCATCTGTATAAACCGCCTGAGCGCTTCGAGTAAAAAAGCTTTCAAATGCTCCTCCCCGTCTTTCCGTCATTTTCATCTTCTTGGGAACCGCCAACACGTTCCTTTACAACATATTGCGGGGTTTTGTTTACGCTCAGATAGATGCGCCCGATGTATTCGCCCAGCAAACCGATGGACAGAAGCTGAACCCCGCCCAGAAAGAGTACGCTAATAATGGTCGAGCTCCATCCGGCTACGGATGAAGGCTCCGACATGCTCCTGATCAGTACGATCACCATGAGTATAAGGGCAAAAAACGCAAATATGACGCCGGCGAGCGTTGCCCACCGCAGCGGCTTCACGGAGAAATTCGTAAAGCCGTTGAGCCAGAGCAGTATGAGCTTTTTGAAGGTGTATCCCGATTTGCCGACTTTTCTTGATTCGTGCCGCACCGCAATATTTCCGACATTGCGCGTAACCTGCAAAAAAAGGCCTGGGATATAGGGGAACGGCTTATCGTATTTGGCAACTTCATTTACCGCAAAACGGCGGGCAATAAAAAAGCTCGAAGTTGCGATATGCTTCGGCTTGCCCAGCATGACCGTCTGCATGAACGCATTCACACGGGTCCCGACATTCCTGAAAAAGTTGTGCTTCTTATTTACGTAGTGCCCGTACACAAGGTCATAGTTTTCCGCAACAAGCTTTTGAAGCATCTGCGGGACTTCCTCGGGCGGCGTTTGCAGATCGTCATCCAGGCATACGATGTAGTCGCCCGTCACCTGCCTGAGTCCGGCCATAATAGCGTTCGCCTGCCCGAAGTTCTTGGAAAAACCGATTGCCGTAACATGGCTGTTTTCGCTTGCCAGCCGCCTGCAAACCTCATACGAATTATCACTGCTGCCGTCGTTGACAAGAATAATCTCAAAATCGTATGCTGTTTCCAACGCCTCTGCTACGGAACAGATTTTTTCGGCCACCAAGCCGATGGTCTTCTCGGAATTATAGACAGGGATTACAAACGACAGTTTTTCCATCACACACGCCTCCCTTACTGCACTTCCACATAAATATTTGAAAGCGCGGCATGCAGCATCGTTACCGCTTCATCCAGCGTCTCCGCGCGCGTGATCACATGGCCGATCCTGTCCGGTCCGACCCTGAACGCGCGGACACGGTCGCCTACGCCATAGTCGAACCTGATCTGCGCGATGCGCGCATCGGCAGGATTGTCGTTTTGTATCGATTTAATGATGCCCGATTTGCCGGAATACAGCAGCATGCTCGCATTCGGCATGTTCTCCCGCGGCGTAAAATCCGTTTTTTCGCCCAGCGCCGCTTTTATGATCTGGGCATAATAATCGATGCCGTAATATATGGAAGTCAGCTCCGCCAGACAGGTCGCGCCGGAACGGGCGCCGATTTCCAGAACATAAACCTTATCGTCCTTAAGGATAAAATCCGCGTTGATCGCGCAGGTGCAAAGCCCTGCACTTTGAATGGCGCGCGTCATCTGATCCCTGCAGTCCTCCATCACTCCGTGTTCCAGTGCGTATGGGACAAAATGCCCTACCGGCACCCCCGTGTCCCCTTTGAATACATAATCGCCGTGCGGCAGTATGAACTGCACCTGCCCGTTCTCCACGAACGCCTGCGCCCCGAATTCCTCGCCCTCGATGAACTCCTCCACCACAACGGCCTTCTGCCTGGACACGGACTGCGCCAAAGCATACGCCTGCTCCAGTCCGTCCTCGCTGCTGATAACGCTGATGCCGCGGCTGCCCGAACTGTCCGTGGCTTTGATCAGCACGGGCTTATCCAGTGCATCAAACGCCTTCCTGCACGCATCCAATGTATCCGCCTTATAATAACGCGCCGTGCGTACGCCGCCTTTAAAAAAAGCATCCTTCATCCGCGCCTTGTCGCTGACGATGCACGCGGCCTCATAGCTGATACCGGGCAGGCCCAGACGCTCACACACATAGCCTATGGATATGATGGCCACGTCCGTCCCTGCCGTACAGATGCCGTCCACCTGTTCTTTTTGCGCCAGTTCCAGTACTTTTTTATAGTCGGTCGTATCCACATACGCAATTCTGTCGGCAAAACCAAATCCCGGGTGATTGCCCGGTATGCTTGCGACAACAGAGTATAAATCAAGTTCCCGGGCCTTTTGAATCAAAGGCACCTGATAGATGCCGGCCCCCAGAATGAGAATTTTCTTCATTTTCACTCTCCGTTTTATGAAAAAGGCGTTGCGATGATGTCAGGAGTCAGACGGCTTTATTGAAGAATTCTTCCACGCATTCGATGATGTAGTCCACCTGCGTATCCTGCAGGTCATAATACAGCGGCAGGCGGACCAGCCGTTCGCTTTCCGCGGTCGTGAACCGGTCCTGTCCATGGAAGCGCCCGTATTTCTTCCCCGCCGGCGAATCATGCAAAGGAATATAATGGAATACCGTTAAAACGCCCTTGCTCCTCATATGCCTGATGAACCGGGTTCTTTCTTCCAGATCCCGGCACTTGAAAAAGAAGATATGACCGTTATGCCTGCAATTATCCGGGACTGACGGCAATGCAATCCTTCCCTCGCTCTGGAGGCGTCTCAGCCCGTCGTAATATCTTTGCCATATATGCAGCCGTTTCTGATTAATTTCTTGGGCAATATCGAGCTGTGCGCAAAGGTATGCCGCATTGATCTCGCTGGGCAGATAGCTCGAGCCCATGGTCTGCCAGTTGTACTTATCTACCTCTCCGCGGAAAAATCTGCTGCGGTCCGTACCCTTTTCCCTGAGCATCTCGGCCGGAAGATAATACGCTTCATCGCCCAGTATCAGGCACCCGCCCTCGCCCATGGAGAAATTCTTCGTCTCATGGAAACTGTACGCCCCCATGTCGCCCAATGTCCCGAGCGGCCTGCCGTTGTATTCCGACAGCATGCCCTGCGCGGCATCCTCCAATAAAAACAGATTATGCCGCCTGGCAATGCGGGCAATAGTATCCATTTCACAGGCGACACCTGCATAATGCATCACGGATATGGCTCTCGTCCTGGGCGTGATTGCCTGCTCGACCAGTGTTTCGTCGATATTCATCGTATCGGGGCGGATATCCACGAATACGCACGTGGCGCCCCTGAGTACAATCGCGTTTGCTGCTGACGGAAAATTAAAGGAAGGGATGATCACCTCATCCCCCTGCTGAATATCGCACAAGACCGCCATCATTTCCAACGCATGGCTGCAGGATGTAGTCAGCAGCACTTTGGGTGCACCTGTCTGATTTTCCAGCCATTCACCGGCTCTTTTTGTAAACGGACCGTCACCGCTTGTTTTTCTGTTTATCTCACATGCCTGACGTATATTCTCCAGTGCCCCGGGCACGAAAACCGGCACATTATACGGTATCATCCACTCTAGCTCCAAACGCTTCGAACACGCAGTATTCAGTTATTTGCTGCATGCATAAAATGTCGGGATATGCATACAGCATTATTATAGAGTACTCACCCTACGAATGCAAGTTATACGGCCCCCTGGTAACTTTTTTCAAAACACGCCATGCGCCATGGCATTCAAATCTGCTTTCCTTCACACATCCAGCCTGATGAGCCAGGGGAATATCTCCCCGTCCCGAAGCTCGATCAAACCGCACGTCGGGCGCTTGTACGGCCCGCGCGGTTCGGAGGTGCTGCCCGGGTTCATGAAAACGTGGGGACCCTCTGCAAAGACCTCGGATACGTGCGTGTGTCCGAACAGCGTGATATCGTATCCGTTTTTTACCGCGTTTTTGATCAGTGCGCGCGTGTTGCTGCGCACACCGAAAAAATGACCGTGCGTCATGAATATTTTCCTGCCGCCGATCTCCACAGTCAGGTCGGAAGGGCTTTTCCCCGCAAAATCGCAGTTTCCGCCCACCGTATAAACGGGGATATCCAATATGGCTTCCACGAACTGCACATCCTGCACGCCGTCGCCCAGATGCATCAGGTAATCGATCTTGCCCAGCATTGCCAGCGCGCGCCTGACCATCGCCTGGTTCCTGTGCGTATCGCTCACAACGCCTATCCTTATATAGTTTTCTTCCTGTACTTTCATTTGACGGTTTCTCCGTTCAGCTTGTCCGCCAGGGCCTTCAAAGCTCGGGCGCGATGGCTTACAGAATTCTTTTGCGCGGGGCTTGCCTGTGCAAACGTGCAGCCGAAAGGCTCGTACCAGAACAGCGGGTCGTACCCGAATCCGTTTTCGCCCTGCGGAGCGCGCAGTATTCTTCCCTCGCAGCGCCCTTTTGCCGTAAACGCCTGTCCGTCCGTCCTGCATAATGCGATGCAGCATTCGAATGCGGCGGTGCGTTTTTCATCCTCAACGTCTTTCAATGCTTCCAGCAGTTTTCCGTTGTTTGCCGCGTCGTCGCAGGGTTCTCCCGCATAACGCGCCGAGTATACGCCGGGCGCGCCGCCGAGGGCGTCCACGCACAGCCCGGAATCGTCGGCCAAGGCATCCATCCCGGATAAACGCATAGCTTCCACGGCCTTTTTCATGGCGTTTTCCTCAAACGTCCCGCCGTCTTCGATAACGTCCAGTTCCAGCCCCGCCTGCTTCAACGTGAGGATACGGGGGTAGAATCCCGCGAGAATCGCCTGTATCTCCCTGCGCTTCCCCTCATTGTTGGTAGCCAGCAAAAGCGTCCTCATGCTTTACCCCCCACCAGACAGCAGTTCTGGCCCAATGCCTGTTTCTGCGCCTGCACGAGCCTTTGAATGCCCTGTTCCCCCAGCATAAGCAGCGCATCCAACTGCGCACGCGAAAAAGGCCCGTCCTCGGCCGTGCCCTGCACTTCGACAACGCCGCCCGTACCGGTCATCACCAGATTCAGGTCGGCCTGCGCACCGGAATCCTCCGCATAGCACAGGTCCAGCAGCGCCTCTCCGTTGACCAGGCCGGCGCTCACGGCCGCCACATAGTCCAAAATCGGCGATTTCCCAATCTTCCCTTCCTCTATCAAGCGCCCGACAGCCAGCACCAGCGCCACAAAACCGCCCGTGACCGACGCCGTGCGCGTGCCACCGTCCGCTTCTATCACGTCACAGTCGACGGTGATGGTGCGTTCGCCCAGCGCCGCCATGTTCGCCACGCTCCTGAGGCTCCGCCCGATGAGGCGCTGTATCTCCATGGAACGGCCGTCCTGCTTTAAAATGGGGCGCGCCTTGCGTTTGATAGTCGAGCCTGGCAGCATCCCGTACTCCGCATGAATCCAACCCAGCCCGCTTTCGATCCTGAAAGGCGGAACCTTGTCCTCCGCCGTGGCGGTGCAAATGATGCGGGTATGCCCGCATTCCATGAGCACCGAACCGTCAGCCGACGGGATAAATCCCGGTGTAATCGTAAACGGCCTCAATTCATCAGCTTTGCGTTTGTCAATACGCGTCATATTCCTCTCCCAGCGCGTTGAAGGCCGATACCGCTTCAGTATCCGGCCAGAAATTGAGGACCGGACGGTACTCCATCCCTTCAACGGTAATCTTCATTTCATCCGCGTGCGCCAGTTCGCGGCACACGCTGTTCAAGGCAACCAGCACACGGCTCTCCAACTCAGGATATTCGCCAAGGAAACTGAATTCCTTGCTAAAGTTCAACTCGGCAATGCCTTCCTTCACACTGGAATCTATAAGCTTGCATCCGTCAGGAAAAACCGAGGAAAGTTTTGAATCCTTCTTAGGTTCAATCATCGCGTTTACGGCCTCTTCCAGAGAAGGCAGCGCGCTGTAATGCATGGTTACCGGCTGCAGCAACCCGCTTTGCCCGCTGATGTAATACAGCGTGCAGGCCACATCCTGTTTTGCCTTTTTATCCGCGTAGATTTCATTCACGGGTCTTTGCATGAGCACGCCGGCGACGCCGGTGCCCTTCGGGAGCTTCTTTACAGGCTTGCCGTCCACGGACAGGACCACCCCGTTTACGCCTTGCAGGGAGCAGAGTGAATTGACGATACAGTTCACCATGTCGCTTTCCTCTGCCGCATCCTTAGGCGTGAACGTTCTCCCAACGATGTCCACTTTGGCTACGTTATCCTCAACCGTAACGTCGAATTCAAGCTTACGCCCCAGTACGGGAGTCAGCCCCAGCGGCTGCAAAACGGCGCAATTTTCAGCGGTGGCCAGCTGTGCGTACAGCACCTCCGAAGCCATGTCCTCCATCGTCCGCAGCCTGCGCACCACCGGCACGATGTATCCCTTTGCGTCCCTGTAATACAGCGTCGCCGCGGTATGCTGCGGGTCATCCGAAGCCAAAGGTTGCGGGGTCTGCTGTATCATGCCCGCATCAGACGCACACCCTGAAACCAGGCATAAAACAAGCAGGACAGCGCCTGATACCAAAAACCCTCTTTTCCTCATCTGTTGTACCCCCTAAAGCCTGTTTGTTTCCATGCGTATGCCAGGCTTTAAGAGAGTATGAACATTGCTGACTTATTTTATCACATCGCGCTTTACCCGCCAATGTTCAAGCATTATAATGGAGAACGAAACCTGAAAAGAGGGGGCCTACGTTTGATCATGGACGGAATCGCCCTGCGGGCTGTCGTACATGAGCTGCAGGGCGTACTCACGGGCGGCCGTGTGGATAAAATCCATCAGCCGGAGCCGGACCAGCTCATCCTGCACATCCGCCAGGGCGGCGTCAGCCGCCGCCTGCTGCTCTCGGCGAGCGCGCACCATTGCCGCCTGCACCTCACCCAGGCCAACTGGCCGAATCCGGCGCAGGCGCCCATGCTCTGCATGCTGCTTCGCAAACACCTCACCGGCGCGCGCGTGAGTCAAATAACCCAGCACGGACTTGAGCGCATCGTCCGCATCGTTTTCGAGGGCGCGGACGAGCTGGGCAGGCCCGTAACCTACGCGCTGATGGCCGAAATCATGGGGCGGCATTCAAACATCATACTCACCGGCAAGGATCAGACCATCATCGACAGCGTCAAGCACATCCCGCCGTCCGTGAGCCGCGTCCGCCAGGTTCTGCCCGGCCTTGCATACGTACTGCCGCCCGCGCAGGACAAACTCAACCCGCTTGCCATGGACGCAAAGGACTTTACCCTGCTGCTCTTTTCACGCACAGGCGGCGCACTTCATAGGTTCCTGTCTGCGCGGCTCTTCGGAATCTCGCAAAACACGGCAAAAGACCTCGTCGAAGCCGGACTTAGGGAGTACACTGCCTCTACTGCGCTGTCTTCCGAACAAATACGCGTCTTCGCGGCGTATCTGGAAGAATTCTTCCAGAAGATAAACCAAAACGCGTTTTCTCCCACGATGGTGCTGGACACAGACGGCCGAGCAGCCGCCTTCGCGCCTTACCGCCCCGCTCTTCCGCAGGAGATGCTTGCGCCGCAGCCGGACATGAGCACAATGCTGGAGCGCTATTACCTTGAGCGCGACCAGAAGGAGCGTATCGGCCAAAAAGCGCAGGCGCTCGTCCAGGCGCTTGGCGTCAGGCTGGAACGCAGCAGGACCCGCCTGGCCCTGCACCATGGAGTCCTTGCCAGTCCCGAAAAGGGCGAAACCTACAGGCTCTACGGCGAACTGCTCACAGCAAACCTGCACGCGCTGGCAAAAGGCATGCATACGGCCCGCGTTGCGGATTACTACAGTCCCGAAGGCAAAACCATTGATATACCGCTGGACGCAAGGCTGTCCCCCGCCGAGAACGCGCAGCGCTATTATAAGCTCTACGCCAAACAGAAATCCGCCCTGGAGAACGCCAAAATGCAGGCCGCCATCGCGCAAAGCGAGATCGTGTACCTTAAAGGACTGCTGTTTCATATCAGCCAGTGCACGGAAACAGCCGAGCTTAATGAAATCCGAAGCGAACTCGAGCAGGAAGGTATCCTGCGCGCATCCGCGGCCAAAAAGAAAAAGCGCACCCTTCCGTCCACAAAGCCCCTTTGCTTTCACTCGTCCGACGGGCTGGAAATACGCGTGGGCAAAAACAACGCGCAAAACGACGAACTCACGCTCAGATGGGCCAGGCCGGACGATATCTGGCTTCACGCCAAGGACATCCCCGGCTCCCACGTCGTCATCCGCACCGAGGGACAGGAAGTGCCGAATAAAACGCTGTCCGAAGCCGCTACGCTGGCCGCGCTGCATTCCGCCGGCAAAAACGCGGGCACAGTGCCCATTGACTATACCCTGAAAAAGCACGTGAAGAAACCGGGAAAAGCCAAGCCGGGCATGGTGGTCTATACCCACCAGAAAACGCTGTTCATGAAGCCCGACCCGGACGCCGTAAAAGGCGTGTCGCCCGTTACCTGACCATGCGGCTGCCGGGCTTGACAAGAGGCATGCCCGTTTTGCAGACGGGACAGTTTTCCGGCGGATAGGACACCACTTCCATCGATACAAGGCTCTCAAGCCTGCACCCGAAATCAACGGCCCCGGCCGACCGGTCCACGATCACGCCCACGCCGACAACCTCCGCGCCCCTTTCGTCCAACAGGCCGATCACTTCCTTGACCGACCCGCCGGTGGTCACCACGTCCTCCACCACCAGCACGCGCTGGCCTTGTCTCACCTTAAATCCGCGCCGCAGGGTCATCAAACCGTCCTGGCGCTCCGCGAAGATGTTGCGCACCTTCAGCGCCCGCGACACCTCGTACGACATAATGATGCCGCCCAGCGCCGGGCCAATGACCAGATCGATTTTTTCGCCCTCAAACCTCTTGGCAAGCTCTTTGCAGAGCATCTCGCTGTATAGCGGGTATTCAAACAGACGCGCGCACTGCATATACCTGTCGCTGTGCCTGCCCGACGTGAGCAGGAAATGCCCTTCGAGCATCACGCCCGTCTCTTTGAATACTGCAAGTATCTCCTCTGTCGTCATCATTTTCCTCCCTATATTTTTCTTCAAACTTTCAGCGCGCCTACCAGCGCGTTTATATCGCTGATCCCCTGCTCCATAAGATATCGCTCCAGCTCGGAGAGTATACGCACGCACGCCGTAGGCGAAACGATGTTCGCCGTACCCACCATGAACGCGCGCGCCCCGCAAAGCATGAACGCCGCGGCATCCTCGCCGCGCATGATCCCGCCCATGCCGATGACCGGTATGTCCACGGCCTGACAGGCTTCAAACACCATGCGCAGGGCAACGGGCAGTATCGCGGGGCCGGACAGCCCGCCCGTTACATTGGCAAGAATGGGCCGCATGGTCTTTACGTCCACCATCATCCCGGTGATGGTGTTGATTAGCGAAAGCGCGTCCGCGCCGCCTTCCTCGGCGGCTTTGGCCGTTTCCCTGATATCGGCGGTATTGGGCGAGAGCTTAACGATGAGCGGCTTGTCCCCCGACGCGGCCTTCACCTGCCGGGTGACGTCCAAAACCAGCCCGGGGCGCGTGCCGAAAGCCACGCCGCCCTCCTTTACGTTGGGGCAGGATATGTTCAGCTCCAGCATGTGCACGGCGCTTTTTGAAAGCGTGTCAGCCATGGCGCAGTAATCCTCTATTGTATTGCCCGCGATGTTGGCGATCACCACGGTATCGGATTCTATCAGTCTTGGCAGATGGCCGCTCAGGAAGACCTCCGCGCCCGGGTTTTGGAGCCCCACGCTGTTGAGCATCCCCGACGGCGTTTCGGCGATGCGCGGCGGCGGATTCCCTGCCCTGGGCAGAAGCGTAAGCCCTTTTACGCTGATCCCGCCCAGTTTATTGAGCGGGAAATATTTTTGGTATTCTTCCCCAAAGCCGAATGTGCCCGATGCCGCTATGCACGGGTTTTTAAACTTTACGCCGCATATTTCAACCGCGAGCGAGGGCTTATTCTCCATCGAAAACCACCTCCTCCAGCGAAAACACCGGCCCGTCCGCGCAGACGCGCTTGTACTCCCAGCCTGCTTCCGTGCGTATCCTGCAGCTGCAGGTCAAGCAGGCGCCCACCCCGCAGCCCATGCGCTCCTCCAGCGACACCTGGCAGGCGATACCTTCAAGGCATTCCTTTTCCCTGAGCGCGCGGTACATCCCCGCCGGCCCGCACGCCCAGACAACGTCGGGACGGGTTTTAGCAATCATGCGCCCTATTG
>JBMOLJ010000005.1:0-22398 GCA_049324235.1 Bacillota bacterium | reverse complement strand
CGATACGACCTGGAAGCCAGGCAAGACACCGAAAAATAATAAAAACGCAAATGGGATAGCAAACGGCAAAAATAACGGGAACAGCTATAACGGGAAGCAAGACGGATTAAAATACAGCAAGCCGACCGCGACTCCCTGTGTCACTCCCTGTCCAACCGGTGACGCGAACAAATTCCAGCATTCAAAAGGCAACGACTAAATCCTGTCCATAAACGCCAAAAGCCCCTGTCTGCCGGACAGGGGCTTTTGGCGTTTATGGACAGGCAATTGACAGGACTGGAACACGGCCGCGATTCATTGCGAGAGTATCCGTACAACTCCCGCCGTTCCCTGTACGGGATAGGATTCGGCAACCGGGCCTTCGAATATTACCTCGACGGTCGTGCCTACTGTCAGGTCGCTCATTTCAAACGCACGGCTCAGCGCGTCCTTTTGAATCACGGTTTTGTCCGTCACCCTGACGCTGGCCTTGTCATACACCGTATCCGCCGTTATTTCCCCTTCCACCAGGATAGTGAGCGCCTTATCCGTTTGCGTGCGCGACGTAATTTTGCCGCGTATGCCCACGATGACGGTTGAAGTGGGTGTCGGCGTGGAATCCGGGCGCGGGACGCAGGCGGCCAATAAGACAACAAGCATTATGATGGGAATGGTAATAAACATCCTTTTCATGGCAATATCTCCTCTCTTATGGGTTTTAGACGTCCGGCATGATAGGAAGTTGCGGGTCATTCTTGGGAAAAAATGCCGAGGACCTGGCAGGAATTTTTATAGCAGGCCCCCATCGGGTTCATCCTTGTTTTGCACGCGAATCCTGTTGTATAATGTATATGCTGTCTCGGCGCGGGCCAATGGACGTGCGCCATATTTAGGCTTGCTCAATAATTATAGTTTGAGGTATGGATAATGAAGCGACCGGTTTTTTCGCTTGAAAAGCTGCAGGAAATCGTAAAGGAATTCCCCACGCCTTTTCATCTGTACGACGAAAAGGGTATCCGCGAAAACGCGCGGCAGGTGAACGAGGCGTTTGCGTGGAACGAGGGGTTCAAAGAATATTTTGCTATTAAGGCTACGCCCAATCCGTATATCATCAAGATTCTGCATGAGGAAGGCTGCGGCGTGGATTGCTCCTCAAAAACCGAGTTGCTCATTGCGAAGGCGCTTAACATCACGGGCGACGAGATTATGTTCTCGTCCAACGCGACGCCGGACGATGAATTCGCGCTGGCGCGCAGACTACACGCCATCATTAATCTGGACGATATTACGCACATAGAGGCGCTCGAACAAAACGGGGGCCTGCCCGAACTGGTATGCTGCCGGTACAACCCGGGCGGCGAGTTTAAAATAGACAACATGATCATGGGGAACCCGGGCGACGCCAAATTCGGTTTTACCCGCGACCAGCTCATAGAGGGCTACCGAATGCTGATGCAGAAGGGCGTAAAGCGTTTTGGGCTGCACGCGTTTCTGGCAAGCAACGTGACCGACCCCAAGTATTATCCCAGGCTCGCAAAAACGTTGTTCGAGACGGCCGTTGCCTTGCGTGACGAGACCGGCGCGAATATCGAGTTCGTGAATCTGTCGGGCGGCATCGGCGTGCCCTATCTGCCCGATGCGTCCAAGGCCGATATTATGGAGATCGGCAGGGGAGTGAAAGAAGCGTATGACGCGATCATACGACCGGCCGGGATGCATCCGCTGGCGATAAAAACCGAGCTGGGCCGGTACATGCTCGCGCCGTATGGGTATCTGGTGGCGAGGGCGATTCGGGAAAAGCATATTTATAAGGAATATATCGCGCTGGACGCCTGCGCGGCTAACCTCATGCGTCCGGCGATGTACGGAGCGTATCACCACATCACCGTGATGGGCAAGGAGGATGCGCCGCACGACCACATCTACGACGTGACTGGCTCGCTTTGCGAGAACAACGATAAATTCGCGGTGGACAGGCGTTTGCCCAGGATTGAGCTCGGCGACCTTATCGTCATCCACGACACCGGCGCGCACGGATTTGCGATGGGCTACAACTACAACGGAAAGCTTCGTTCGGCCGAGGTGCTGCTGACTATGGATAACAAGGCGCGCCTGATCAGGAGGGCCGAAACCGAGCGCGATTACTTTGCGACGTTTGACTTCTCCGGTTTGTTTGACGACGTGGAATAATCCGGTTTATTGTGTAAAAAATTTAGTTATACGAAACACAGCGCGTGTTTGTGCACCTTGTGCGCAAAAGCGCGCTTTTTCAGGGAGAAATATGCACACACGAAACGACATACGGAATATCGCGCTGATCGCGCACGTTGACCATGGGAAGACCACGCTGGTAGACCAGATGCTGCGCCAGAGCGGTGTTTTCCGCGCAAACCAGCAGGTAGCCGAGCGCGTGATGGACTCAAACGATCTGGAGCGCGAGCGCGGCATCACCATCCTTGCCAAGAACACGGCCGTGCGCTACGGCGATACGACCATCAATATCATAGACACGCCCGGGCATGCCGACTTCGGCGGCGAAGTGGAGCGCATCCTGACAATGGTGGACGGCGTACTGCTTCTGGTGGACGCGTTTGAAGGCTGCATGCCGCAGACGCGCTTTGTGATGCGCAAGGCGCTGGGCATGAACAAGGCCGCCGTAGTGGTGGTCAACAAAATAGACAGGCCCGATGCGCGCCCGAACGAGGTTGTGGACGGAATCATAGAAATGTTTTTCGAGCTGGGCGCTGATAACGATCAGATCGATTTCCCCGTCGTGTATGCCTCCGCTAAGGACGGGTACGCGTATCTTGAAGGCGGGGAGAATAAAGGGGACATAAAGCCCCTTTTTGAAACGATTTTAAGACATATCCCCGCGCCGGAGGGCGATATGGAAGCGCCTTTCCAGGTACTGTTCTCCAACATCGAATACGACGATTACGTCGGGCGCATCGGCATAGGGCGCGTGGAGCGCGGGAGCGTCAGCGCGGGGCAAAGCGCCGTGCTCTGCAAAAAGGACGGCGCCACGCAGACCGTAAAGATGTCGCGTTTGTATACATTCGAGGGGCTAAAGCGCGTGGATGTACAGCAGGCTGCGCTGGGGGACATCATCGCGGTGGCCGGTATCGAGGGCATAGGCATCGGCGAAACGGCCTGCGACCCGGCCTGCATCGAGCCGCTGCCCTTCGTGGACATCGACGAGCCGACCGTGTCCATGATGTTCATGGTCAACGACAGCCCGTTTGCGGGGCGCGAGGGGCGATACGTCACGTCGAGGAATCTGCGCGAGCGCCTCTTTAAAGAGGTGGAGAGCAACGTAAGCCTGCGCGTGGAGGAAACGGACTCTCCCGACGCGTTCAAGGTATCGGGGCGCGGCGAGCTGCATCTGGGCATATTGATCGAGACCATGCGCCGCGAGGACTATGAATTCCAGGTTTCGAGGCCGCATGTGATACTCAGGGAAGTCGAAGGCGAGGATTACGAACCCATGGAGCGGCTGATGGTGGACGTGCCCGAAGCGTATGTGGGCGTTGTGATGGAGAAGCTGGGGGGGCGCAGGGCGGAAATGGTCACCATGCAGCCCGACGCACAGGGCGGCGTACGCCTTGAATTCAGCATACCGGCACGCATGCTGATGGGCTACCGCAGCGAGTTTCTGACCGACACCAAGGGGAACGGCATCATGAGCCATGTTTTCGACGGGTACGCGCCGTGGAAGGGGGACGCGCCCGTCCGCGGGCGCGGGTCCATCATCGCGCATGAAACAGGAGTTACCACCGGATATGCGCTCTATAATGCGCAGGAACGCGGCCGCCTGTTCGTGGGGCCGGGGGTGGACGTGTACGAGGGTATGGTCGTGGGCGAGAACGCCAAGGCCGGGGACATTGTGGTGAATGTCTGCCGGAAAAAGCACGTGACCAATATGCGCGCGTCCGGCTCGGACGACGCTTTGCGCCTTACCCCCGCCACCGTTTTAAGCCTGGAGCAGACCATGGAGTTCATCGCCGATGACGAACTCATGGAAGTGACGCCGAAAAGCATCCGCATGCGCAAACGGATATTGAATAAGGAAAGGCGCTATAAGAGTGAGAAAAACGCATAAGCTCCCTTACAAATGACCAGGATGTTGCCTTCCTGACGGTCTGTAATAATATAGACTACATTTCTTTTTTAGTATAATATATAAAAAAGCATTGTGGGCGGGTACAAGTTATGCGGATTATCAGTCTCCTGTTTTCCATTTTTTTCGGATTCATATCTCTATGCGGAATAATCTCAATGATCCTCGACCTCACCGATTCGGATATTAATACCTTTGTTGACGGCTTGGACATCGGTATGGTTGTTTTTTTTGTGTTGCTCACAGTGACCTTCATATATATTCATATTAAATGGAGTAAAATGAAAGCAAGTGCCAAGGAATCAAAAAATGAAGGCAGGGATGAAAACAATTAGAGTACAAGAGAGGTGTTCGAATGCTTTTGGACGGGTTCGTTGAAGGGACGGAATATAGGCTACAAGGCATATGCATAACACAGGAGGACATTGACGAATACGCGCCCAAGTTCGATCCGCTTCCATTCCACATTGATCCCGAAGCCGCTAAAGAGACGAGGTTCGGCGGGATCATAGCGCCCGGGACGCTGACCTTTATGCTGGTATGGGCGCAGTGGCTGAAAATGGGGCTGTACAACGACTGCATTGCGGGCATGTCGTGTACGGTGAACTGGACGCATCCGGTGTATCCGGGCGATGTGGTGCAGGGCAGCATCGTGGTGGAGAAGGTGCTTCCCAAGAGCGCAGCGCAGGGCATCCTGGTGCTGTGCGTGTATGTGTCCAACCAGAACGGGCAGGCGGTTTTAAACGCCAGGGTCACCGCGATGATGAAGCGGTGAGCACATTATTTGAACTTCCATTGCATTATGCAGCGGAAGTTTTTTGGTCTTGGTGATGTTGAGAGATTTGCTGAGCGCATGCGGCGGCTCATTTCGCCCCTTTGTTGACGAATGAGGGGAGAGGTGCTATTGACAAACACGCCAAGAAAACCTATCCTGAATCTATATAACGTTATAGAATGAATTGGCAGTTTGCTGCACTCATGTTGTTCCAAATTGATTTATATAAAATCATCGGGTGGAAACGAATATTGCTTGCGTTGACTTGAAAGGAGTTTTAAGATGAAATTCGAATTTATGACGGCGAACAGGATTATTTTTGAACGGGGTTCCATCAGCAAAATCGGGAAACTGGCAAAAGGCATGGGAACGAAAGCATTGATTTCCTCCGGGATGCCGGAGCGGGATACGGATTTGGTTATAGATTATCTCAAGCAGGAGGGGATAGGGGCTGTAACATTGTTCGTACAGGGGGAGCCGACTATTGAAGGCATTGAGAACGGCGTGGCGCTTGCGAAGAAGGAAAACTGCGACATGCTTATTGGGTTTGGCGGCGGCAGCGCCATGGATACCGCGAAGGCCATATCGGTCATGCTGACAAACCCCGGAGAGGTGCTGGATTATCTGGAAGTCATCGGCAAGGGGCAGACGCTGAGCAATCCGTCGGCGCCCTGCATCGCCATCCCCACTACGTCGGGTACGGGCGCGGAGGTCACGAAGAACGCCGTCCTCGGCTCAAAGCAGCACAAGGTGAAGGTGAGCATGCGCAGCCCGTATATGCTCCCTGACATCGTTTTATCCGACCCTGAGCTGACCAGAAGCGTACCGCCTGCCGTCACTGCCAGCACGGGGCTGGACGCGCTTACACAGGTGCTGGAGCCGTTTGTATCCAACGCTGCGAACCCGCTCACGGACGCACTGTGCAGGGAGGGGCTGAGCCGCGCGGCCAGGTCCCTGAAGAAAGCGTTTGATCAGGGAGACGACATCGTGGCGCGGGAGGATATGGCGATTACCAGCCTTTTCGGCGGACTGGCGCTGGCCAACGCGAAGCTGGGCGCCGTACACGGCTTTGCGTCGGTGCTCGGCGGCAAGTTCCCCATACCGCACGGCGTGGCCTGTGCGACCCTGCTGCCGTATACCATCGAGGCGAATGTCAAAGCACTGACCGAGCGCGACCCCGAAAGCGAGGCGCTCAAACGCTTTGACGAAATCGCGCGGATACTCACCGGCCGCCCGGACGCAAAAGCAGCTGACGCCGTTGCCTGGATACAGGAAATCTGCAACCATTTGAGGGTACCGGGCCTTGCAACTTTCGGCATGACGCCCGAAGACTGGCCCGAGGTCATCGCGAAGACGAAGGCTGCGAGCAGCACGAAGGGCAACCCGATCGTATTGACGGACGAGGAATTAGGGTGGATATTGCGTAAGGCGATGTAGCCCTGACGGAACCGGATACTGTTTTGACGGGGGAAGACCTGTCTTATAAGGTGAAAAGGCCTGTTTCATATGGAACGGGCTTTTTGTATACGACTCGAACTCATGAAGCAGCATAAATGTTGTTTATTTTTTTGGAAAGCACTTCTTATTTTTTATTAATGGCCGGATGGAATAAAATCATCGTATACAAACGGCTTTCCGGCGGTTCTGCGCTTCATATTCCGCGTGCTTTGGGTGAATACTAAATATTATTTTGAAAGGAAATAAAAGGCGTGCCTGCAGCAACGGACATACCCAAAAGCGTGGAAATCCAAAAGCATCTGACATCCGTTCACATCGACACCTGGTTAAAAGAAGATGTGTTTCAAATCAGATGGTGGATACTTATTTTTTTGGTTATTGCTTCTCTGATTATATGGCTGATATTGCTTGATAAATCAAAGCGCAAGGGAGTCTGTTTATTTGCCGCGCTGGCTTTCATCATAGTCCTTGCAATAAATGAATACGGTGAAGAATTAGCGCTTTGGGATTACCCTACGGATATCATTCCGATCTTCCCTCCGCTTACGTCCATCAATCTGCTGATATTGCCTTTAATTTACTCCCTTGCGTATCAGTATTTCGAAACAAAAAAACGTTTCATTTGGGCTGCCTTGATCATGACGACGGTCGTGTGTTTTGTAATTGAGCCGCTCCTCTCCTGGGGAGGCATATACCAACTGCTCCATTGGCAATATTTTTACAGCTTCCCGTTATTCTTCTTCATGGCTTTGCTCGTCAGGTATCTCACGATAAAGATTGATCGGATTACTGAAAAAAGCAGGCATGCGGTATAACGTGCGAAAGGAGAAAAACAGTGCAGTTTATGCAACCGGATATTGAAGAGCAATGGAGACTTACGCTGGCCCGCTTTGACGAGTGGCTTCAAAGTGATGTGCTGAGATTCAGATGGTGGATTCTGCTTGCGCTGTTTGCATTAACTGCGTATTTGTGGTGGAAAAAGGTTGATAAGAGCAGGCTGAATGAAATCATGCTGTTTACCGCTCTGGTTATTATTTTTATCATCGTGCTGGACGAGCTTGGGGAAGAATTGTCCCTTTGGTATTATACGACAGATATGTTTCCCCTTTTTCCGCCGATAACGGCAATTGATATTACCTGCATGCCCGTGGTTTATTCATTCGTATACCAGTTAGCCGGCACGTGGAAGAGCTTTATCATAGCCGCGGTTGTGATGGCGCTCGTATTCTGTTTTGTTTTTGAACCGATCTTTGTATGGGCCGGAGTGTATAAGATGCTTCTATGGAAAAGCTACTACGGATTCCCGATTTACGTTTTCATTGCTGTGTTTTCAAAATTCATAGTCGGTCTTGTTTACTCCAAAAAGAAAGATAATCGCTTTGTGTAAAGTACGGGGCAGACAAATACATATGAGCTTAAATAAATAATATAAAAGCCTTTTGCCAATACTAAACCTAAATTAGAGGTTAATTCGGGTGCAGTTATGAGTTTTGCGTATTATGCGATAATAAGCGTTTTTTTGTGCTGGAAATGGGGAGACTGGAAAAGCTGGAAAGAATACTATCCCACGGTTCTTTTTCTGATTATGGGAAATCTGGCGTATATGATCCTTTTTAAATCCAAGCCGCTTTGGGCAAATGGAGCGTTTCTCGCCAAATATCCGGCATTGGATATTTCCACTATTGTTGTGCTTTACTTCTGCACGGTTATCCTGTACCTTACATTTTATCCCAGGTTCAATTCGAACCTGAAACGGGCAGCATATATTCTTTTGTGGGTTTTTATCTATTCCGCTATGGAGTATCTTTCGTATATTACAGGGCACTTCATGTATTACAATGGATGGGGAATACTGCATTCGGTTGTTTTTAACATTATCATGTTTCCGTTATTGTTTTTGCATTATAAAAAGCCCATACTGGCCTGGGTAACCGCTTCCGCCTTTGCATACCTGATGATGTTTCTGTTCCAGATACCGTTTGAAGTTTAACGCGAAAAGATGAGACGGAAATGCAAAGGAGGCATATTGAAACCGTACGCCTTTTTTGTAAGTTTACATCTCTTTAAGCAATGCGGGCGGCTGATAGTCGAAAAACAGAGGCTCATTTGATGAGCCTCTGTTTGGGGGTTAAAATATGTTTTATGAACTTATATCTCTTCAAGTATGATGCGGGCGACTTCGCTCATGCGTTTTCCGCTGTTCATGCTCCATGTTTGCAGGCGGCGGTGCGCCTGTTCTTCGGTCATATCGTACCAGTTCTGCAGCCGTTCCTTGGCCTGGTTAATCACTTTCTGGTCCTGTTCGCTGCGCACCTTCTCCGCTTTTACAGGCGGAACGGGCCAAATCCGCGCCCCGCCCTGAGTAAGCACATCGGCCGTCTCCAGCAAAGCCGACCGTTTGACAGGATATGTGAGACATACCAAATTGTCATCAAGCGCATGCAGCCATTCCTTCTCCGATTCGCTCACCAGCATAATCGCATTTTTAACCGTATAGAGCGACCGGACTAATTCCTGCGCATTCGTATCGGGAAGCATGTATGTAGTCACGAGCAGATCGGGAGTCCGTTCAAAAGCGACGCGCCGCACTTCGTTTCCGGAACTGCACACGGCAGTAACGTTATACCCTGCAGAGGTAAATATTTTACTGAGTTTTTCGCCAAGAGTCCGAGGGGCAGCTATCAGCACAGTTGCCTGCTCCATCATCATGGACCGATGACCCCCCTTTTCAGCAAATTAATTATATCCTTGTAAGATATTTGTCAAGCTCCCACTGATGCACCTGTACCCTGTATTCATCCCATTCCTTGTACTTGGCATCCAACATGACCCCTGTGATGTGCGACCCTAACGTGTTCTGCAAAAGCTTATCCTCTTCGAAGCATTCGATGGCCTCCAGCAGGCTGCCGGGCATGGAAACGATGCCGGCGGCTTCGCGCTCTTCAAGCGTCATGTGGAAGATGTTCGCAAGCGTTTCGGGCGGCGGGGTCAGGTTGTTCTTCACGCCGTCAAGGCCGGCGGCCAGGATGCAGCTGAAGGAGAGGTAGGGGTTGCAGCCCAGGTCGGGGTTACGCATCTCGATGCGTGTTGCAGCCGGTGTTGTCCTGGGTACGCGGATGAGCGCGCTGCGGTTAGCAGCCGACCAGGAAATATAAACGGGCGCTTCATAGCCGGGAACCAAACGCTTGTAGGAGTTTACCAGCGGATTGGTGACAAGCGCGAGGCTGCGCGCGTGCTTCATGATTCCGGCGATAAAGCTGTAAGCAATCTTGCTCAGGCCGTGCACGCCGCTCGGATCGCTGAATGCGTTGGAGCCGTCGGCGATATTGGACAGGGACATGTTGGTGTGCATCCCGTTACCGTTGATGCCGAAGAAGGGTTTGGGCATGAAGCTTGCAAACAGGCCATGGCTCTTTGCGATGGAGCGAAGGGCCATCTTAAAGGTCATGACGTTGTCGGCGGTTTTGAGCGCGTCGCTGTATTTGAAATCGATTTCATGCTGCCCTTCCGCGACCTCGTGGTGAGAAGCTTCGATTTCGAAGCCCATCTGCTCTAGCGCAAGGCACATATCGCGGCGTGCGTTTTCGCCAAGGTCTGCCGGACCGAGGTCAAAGTAACCTGCGCTGTCCTGCGCGGCCATGATCGGATTTCCGTCCTCGTCGGTCTTCAGAAGGAAGAACTCGCATTCGGGGCCGACGTTGAGGGAGAATCCAAGGTCAGCAGCCTCGGCAAGCGTCTTCCTCAGGATGTAGCGCGGGTCGCCTTCAAAAGGCGTGCCGGCGGGAGTGTAGACGTCGCAGATCATCCTTGCGACTTTGGCTTGCGAGCGCCAGGGCAGGATAGCGAAGGTGTCCAGGTCGGGCCTGAGGTTCTGGTCCGATTCCTCGATGCGCACGAAGCCTTCAATGGATGAACCGTCGAACATGATTTCGTTGTCCAACGCTTTTTTCAACTGGCTTTCAGTAATGGCGACATTTTTGATCGTCCCGAAAATATCGGTAAATTGCAGACGGATAAAATGGATGTCGTTTTCTCGGACGGTCTGGATGATTTGTTCCTTGGTCATGGCCATAAAAGATACCTCCTAAATAAAAACCTGTTTTTCTGAAAATATTATCGCCAAAGCCCGCATATATTACCCGTGGTCGTAGTCCCCCTTTTTTTTGAACAAAAAAATAAGGACGCGAAAACCGCTCCCCCTCGAAACGCCTTTGTTTCCAACAAAAAGACTACTGCGTCTTTAGCTTTATAATATTTTACCTTCTTTTTTTTTATTCGTCAAATGTTTTTTGAGGGTATTTGCTTTACGCAGCCAATCCAAGTGTAAAGTTTCACATATTGAAAAACCGTTAATCCAATAAGCGATATAAATTATATTATTCCAAATAACAGCCATAACAAAAAAACCATTAATATATATCGGTAACAATTAAAAAAAAATATTTGACGAACGCATTAAATAACGGTAAAATGTTATAAACTGAAGAGTACTGTAGCCTGTGGTTTGAAACAAAGGGGTTTCAGCAAGGTAGCGTGTTTACGTTATCCTGTTGGGGCCTACTTTTTTTTATAACAAAAATAATAAGAAGGAGTATAACATTATGACCCCCAAAGAAGTAATCGAATTTGCAAAAAATAACAACGTACAAGTTGTGGACCTGAAATTCAACGATTTACCGGGGCTTTGGCAGCACTTTACGATTTCTCTGGGCGAGTTCGACGAAGGACTCTTCGAGGAAGGAATCGGATTTGACGGATCTTCGATAAGAGGGTTCCAAAAAATTCAGGAATCCGATATGTTGTTGTTCCCCGACCCCGACACGGCCATTATCGACCCTGTCAACAAAATCCCCACGCTGAGCCTGATTTGCAACATCTATGATCCGCTGACCAAGAAGCCGTACACGAGAGACCCCAGATATATCGCGCAAAAAGCCGAAGACTACCTCAAAACCAGCGGTCTGGGCGACACCGTATATTTTGGACCGGAACTCGAGTTTTTCCTGTTTAACGATATCCGCTTTGCCTCCAACCAGCATGAAGCCTATTATTTTATCGATTCGACGGAAGGCGAGTGGAACACCGGTAAAGATGAGAAGCCGAACCTTGGCAACAAGATCCGCTACAAGGAAGGTTATTTCCCCGTACCGCCCAGCGATACGCTTCAGGATATCAGAAGCGAGATCATGCTGACTCTTATAAACAGCGGCGTCAACATCGAAGTGCATCACCATGAGGTCGCAACCGCGGGACAGTGTGAGATCGATATGAAATTCAACAAGCTGGTCAAAATGGGCGACAGCATGCTGCTGTACAAATATGTGGTCAAGAATGTTGCGAAGAAATACGGTTATACCGCAACGTTCATGCCCAAGCCGGTGTTTGGCGATAACGGGTCGGGCATGCACGTCCACCAGTCCATTTGGAAAGACGGACAGAACCTGTTCTTCGATAAGGACAGCTATGGCCAGATCAGCGAAACCTGCAAATATTACATAGGCGGGCTCTTAAAGCATGGCAAGGCGTTGATGGCCTTCTGCGCTCCGTCGACCAACTCTTATAAGCGTTTGGTTCCCGGCTACGAGGCCCCTGTAAACCTTGTTTACTCGGCGAGAAACCGTTCGGCGGCCGTCAGGATTCCCATGTATTCCGATAAGCCCGCTTCCAAGCGTATCGAATTCCGTCCGCCGGATCCCACCAGCAACGGCTATCTTGCTTTCTCCGCAATGCTGATGGCGGGCCTCGACGGCATTAAAAACAAGATTGACCCGGGCGATCCGATAGACAAAAACATATTCGAGCTTTCGGAGGCTGAGGCGGCGCAGATCAAGCACGTGCCCGGCTCTCTCGAAGAATCGATCAATGCTTTGGAAGGCGACCATGCGTTCCTTCTGGAGGGCGGCGTCTTTACCCAGGACGTCATCGATGTATGGATCGATTACAAGCGCTCAGCCGAAATCGACCCCGTAAGGCTTCGTCCGCATCCGTACGAGTTCTACCTGTATTATGACGTGTGATGTCAGCTAAAATACCCCTTTTTATGGCAGCCCGCAAAAGGCTGCCATTTTATTTGTGCTTTAGCCTTCTACGAATGCTATTTACGGTTTTAAGCCTAATTTGCCGGGTACACCTTAATATTTTATGGTTTTCCAATTTATATTAACGGTTTTTTTTGTTATGATAAGAAAACAGGTAGCAGTCTGACGGATATGGATAACTCCAATTTAGCAAAGGGGGTAACCGGATGGACATTTTTGAAAATGCGGCGGGTAGCTATGACAGCTGGTATGAAACCAAGATGGGGAGTTTCGTGGATAAAGTGGAAACGGAGCTTGCCTTTAATCTCTTTAAGGTGAAGGACGGCATGCGCGTCCTGGACGTAGGCTGCGGGACAGGCAATTACAGCATAAAGCTCGCAAAGCTTGGATGTATTGTTACGGGAATAGACATTTCGGATAATATGCTGGGCATTGCAAGGGATAAGGCGAAGAAAGAAGACCTGCAGATTCAATTTGTACAAATGGACGCCTATAAATTGGAGTTTGAGGACGAAAGCTTTGACGGCGTTTTTTGCATGACGGCTATTGAATTCCTCAGCAGGCCCGAAAAAGCGCTGGACGAGTTCTTCAGGGTCGTGAAAAAGGGCGGGCAGGTCCTTGTCGGGACAATAACCAGGGACAGCGCATGGGGAGACATGTACATGCGCGAAGAATTCAGGCAGAACTCCGTCTTTAAGTACGCGACCCTGAGAACGCTTGAAGACCTCAAGGAAATCAGGAGAGAGGGCTTCGTCGTTGGGGGGGAATGCCTCTTCATACCGCCGGACGCCAGGGAAGAGGATATCAGCATAGAGAAAGAAAACGAGCTGGCAAAGACGGAAAAAGGGGGTTTCGCATGTGCGCTGTGGATAAAATGATATCGTGCGAGATTTCCTTTACGCCGCTATCCAGCGCCGATTATGCGGCGGACGTGGACAGGGTTTTAAAGGTGATCGCGGCATCCTCCCTCGCGTTTGAGGTGGGCGCGTTCGCCACGGTGGTCAGGGGCGGCAAGGAAGCGGTTTTCAGGCTTGTCGAAGCCGTTTACGACGAAATGGAAGATGCATGCAGCTTTATACTTAGCGTCCGGTTCTCCAACGCCTGCGGGTGCGTATTAAGTTGAAAGCTATCATACCGTTTTTATTAGCACAGTACAATTTCCGGTATGCATCGGCATGTGTTTGTGTTACAATGGTGTGAACAAAAACCGCCGCCGCACGTGGGTAAAAAGGGGCAAGCCTATTGACGCGGGCGGCCCTGTACATTTACATTACATAATAGAAATTAAGAGAAAAATAGGAATGATGATAGAATGAAGACCAAGAGATCCTGCATTGCAATGACGGCAGCCGTATGCATGCTCGGGCTGCTCCTGTCCGGTTGCGTTCCGGGCGGGACGGGGCCCACCCCCGAGGGGACGCCCTCTGCGGCGCCGGTAACGCCTACCGCGGCGCCGACCGCCGCAGTTACTCCATCGCCAAATCCGACTACACCTGCGGGCGATTCGGCGGTCGTGCCGGAATCTTCTCCCGTAGCGTTCAGCTATTTTGACGACGCTGTTTTCATCGGTGATTCGGTTTCATTGAAGCTCAAAAACTACGTCACCGAAAAACGCCAGACCGATCCCGGATTTTTTGGGAAGGCACAGTTCCTCGTTGCGGGGAGCCTGGGCAGCGGCAACGCGCTTTGGAAGCTGGACAACCCGCAATCGGTGCATCCGATGTATAACGGCGAGAAGATGCTGCTGGAAGACAGTGTGGCAGCGTGCGGCGCAAACAAGGTGTACATCATGCTGGGTCTGAACGATATCGCCGTATACGGCATAGACGGTTCGGTTGCCAATATGAAGACCATGATCGAGAACATCAGGAAAAAATCTCCCGGTATAAAGGTTTTTGTCCAGTCCGCAACGCCGATGACCAGGGACGGGGAAAAAACTAAGTTGAATAATAAGACTTTGGTTGAATATGACAACGCGCTTGAGGAATTATGTAAGAATAACGGATACTATTATGTGGACGTTGCGAGCGTCATGCGGGACAGCGCGGGATACCTGCCCGACAGTTATTCGAGCGACAACTACGTGCATTTTACCGACGCTGCCTGTGAGATTTGGATAGACTATCTGCGCACGCATACGGTCTGATCAGAAGTTAAAGAGGGAAAACGATGAAGAAGACGATTATTGCGTTGGTTGTACTGCTCATGGTACTTACCCTTGCCGCCTGCACGCAGCAGGCGCCGAAGAAGGCCGATCTGAACGCGGTGATGGCTGACATCGAGAAGAACGTTACGGTCAGCGACATGATGAGCCTTACGGCGGAAAATGTCAAGACAAATTACGGTATTGACGCTTCGGATGCACTGCAGTTTGTGTATAAGATAAACCGCGAGGGCACCAAGGCGGACGAAATTGCCATGTTCGAGGCGAAGGACGCGGATGCGGCCCGGAGGATAAGGGAGAAGCTCGAGGCGCGCCGTACTGTAAAAGCCAATGAGGCCAACAATTATTCGCCCGAGCAGTATCAAATTATTATGGAAAGCAGCGTCCAAACCTACGGAAATTATGTGACCATGTTCGTGGGGCCGGATGCAGGGAAAATGACCGGCATATTCGAATCCTACGTGAAGTAGGAAAACGCGGAAAATTTCATAAAAAGAAACGCGTTATGGGGGTTTTCAACCCCCATATCAGATTGTTGAAGAATTGGTCTATACAGGACGTGGGGAAACGGTGCGGGCAAGGCGGCACGTAATGCAAAGCAAACCCGATGACAAATCCCCAAAGGGTTTGTCATCGGGTTCTTATAGGAACTTTTCCGCCCCATGTCCAGCATGATGGGAAAAGGATGATTTTGTTTGGTTTTTTCTAGTGTCTTGTTTTTGTTCGTGTACCTGCCGCTGGTACTGGTTATCTATTATCTTTCGCCCAGAAAATTCAGGAATGCTTTTCTGTTTATCGCAAGCCTGATATTCTACGGCTGGGGAGAACCAACCTTTATCGTCCTGATGATCTTTTCGACCATATCGGACTATACGCACGGGTACTTCATCGACAGGTACAGGAGCCATCCCTGGCTTCCCAAGGCGCTGCTCGCTTCTGCAATGATCATCAACCTTGCGCTGCTGGGCTTTTTCAAATATGCAACTTTTTTCGCAAACATTCTAAAATCCCTGCCCTTTTTCTCAACCATCACAGCGCCGCTGATCCCGCTGCCTATCGGTATTTCGTTCTATACCTTCCAGACCATGTCCTATACGATAGACGTCTACCGGGGCGACAGCCCGATCCAGAAAAACCCCATTTCGTTCGGCGCGTATGTGGCGCTTTTCCCGCAGCTTATCGCCGGGCCTATCGTGCGGTATAAGGATATTGCCTACCAGCTCAACCACCGGAAGGAAACCGTGGCGCAGTTTGCGCACGGCGTGCGGATATTTTTAATCGGCCTTGCGAAGAAGGTGCTTATCGCCAACCAGATGGGCATGCTGTGGGACGAGATGCGCAAAACGATGGATGTAAACGGGATACTCGGCGCATGGATAGGCATTATCGCCTTTGCGTTCCAGATCTATTTTGATTTCAGCGGGTATTCGGATATGGCCTGCGGCCTGGGCAACATGATAGGCTTCGAGTTCTTGAAAAACTTCAATTACCCCTATATTTCCAAAAGCATCACCGAGTTCTGGCGCAGGTGGCATATTTCGCTGGGCACGTGGTTCAGGGAATACCTGTATATCCCGCTGGGCGGCAACCGCAAGGGTACGGGCCGCCTGGTCATCAACCTTATGATCGTGTGGTTCCTGACGGGGTTATGGCACGGGGCGTACTGGAATTATGTGTTTTGGGGCGTTTATTTCGGGGTGTTGCTCGTCATAGAAAAGCTGTTCCTGCTCAAGTACATCGAGCGTGCGCCGTCCTGGACACAGCATGTTTACGCCCTGTTCTTCGTTTTGATGGGCTGGGTCATATTTTATTTTGAGAATACCGCGGAAATGTGGAGCTATTTCGGGTACCTGTTCACCTTCACAAACGGGCTTATGGGTTCCAATGCGCTCACGCTGTTCCTGAACTATCTGCCGCTGCTGTTCATTGCCGGTTTTGCGAGCACGCCGGCGGCAAGGAAGATTTATGAAAAGTTCAGGGAACGAAAGGCCATTTCCTTCGTCGAGTTTTCCGCGTGTGCGGTGGCGCTGGTATTGTGCACCTCTACGCTGGTGAGCCAGAGCTATAACCCGTTCCTGTACTTCAGGTTTTAGATGGTAGGGAGAATAATGAGGAAAATAAGCAAAGACAGCGTTTTAATAGCCTTTTTCTGCGCATTTTTAGGTGTCTTCTGCCTGCTTTATATTGTGCTGCCCGATCAGCGGTTTTCGGTGAACGAAAAACGCGTGCTGCAGCCTGAACCTCAGTTAAATTCCAAAGCGCTCTTTAGCGGCGCGTTCGGCAAGGATTTTGAAAAGTATCTGTCGGACCATTTTGCAGGAAGGGACTTTTTTGTTGGTTTAAATTCGTACTATGACCTTGGCATAGGACGAAACGGCGTAAAAGGCGTATATGCTGGGAAAGATGGGTATCTCATCGAAACGCCCGTCGAAGACAACAGGGAAAACCTTTCCAAAAATATTGCCGCCATTGCCAGGTTTTCAGAAAAAGTGGGGATAAAGCCCGGCTTCATGCTGGTCCCGTCCACCGGATACATTTACGGCGAAAAACTTCCGGCAGTCCATAACGAGTACAAGGACGGCCAGATTATCGACTCTGCGGAATCGGCGCTGGGTAAAAACGTTCAACCCATCGACCTGGTGCGGCCGTTTAAAGAGAATAAGGACAGGATACAGCTTTTCTATAAGACCGACCACCACTGGACCAGCCGCGGCGCGTATGTGGCATACCGGGCGTATTGCGCCGAAAAGGGTTTGAAGCCTGTTCCGCTCGACCGGTTTGAGGTACAGTCCGAAGGCGGGTTCTACGGCACTACCTATTCGCGAAGCGCGCTCTGGCTCAGCAGCCCGGATACGATCGATCTTTTCTTGGACAAGACCAAACCTTCCTTTAAAGTCGAAATTCCCGAAACCAAAACGACGAGCGACAGCCTGTTCTTCATGTCGCACCTGAAGGAGCCGGACAAGTATCCGGTATTCCTGGACGGCAACCACGGCTTTGAAAAGATAACGAACGAGAATGTAAAAGGAGGCAAGCTTCTTTTGATCAAGGACAGCTTTGCACACGCCATTGTACCGTTTTTAGCCGAAAACTATCACGAAATTTACATGGTGGACCTGCGCTATTACAAGGAAAGCATCTCCAAGCTCATTAAAGACAACGGCATTAGTGATATCCTCGTGCTCTACGGCGTGGGCAACTTCGTCAACGATACCAACCTGACATGGCTCCAATAGCGGACGGGCGTATGGTTGTTTAACGCTAAGCGCCCTGCATTTCATCTCCGTCCCGTAGAAGCCTATATACACAGCAAAATCTCCTTTTTCCCTTGCATTATGTATGGAAACCTTTACAATAAAAAAGAGAAATCTTAGCATTGCAAGCGGGGCTCCGTTGTGGTATAATGCTTTGAAGATAACGGAGTTCCAAACAGGATATCTCCTGTTTGGCAGGGAACCTGTTTTTTTTTGTGTAAATTTAGGAGGTGGCAGTTTGGCGTATCTGATGCTTGAAGACGGCAGCGTATACACCGGAGATTTCTTCGGGGATGCGTCCGACGTTGTCGGTGAAGTCGTATTCAATACGGGGATGACGGGATACCAGGAACTGCTCAGCGATCCGTCCTACCACGGACAGATCGTCGTGATGACATATCCTCTTATCGGCAACTACGGGGTCAACGATTCGGATAACGAGTCGGACGGCGTGCAGGTGCGCGGGTTTATCGTGCGCGAGAACATCGAAAAGCCCTGCAACTGGATGATGCAGGATACCATCGGCCATCATCTGAAAAACGCGGGGATACCCGCTTTGGCCGGTGTGGATACGCGGGCAATAACGAGAAAGCTGCGCGAATACGGCACCATGCGCGGCATTATTACGGATAACCCCGGCAGCGCGGCCCTTCAAAAGGTAAAGGAATACAGCATCATCGATCCGGTGCGCGAGGTGACCTGCGCTGAGCCGTACCGCATCAGGGGTGACGGCTATAAAGTGGCGGTGCTGGATATGGGCATCAAGCACGGCATCTTCGATTCTCTGAAGCGCCGCGGCTGCGATATGACGGTATACCCGTCGTTTACCACGGCGGAAGAGATACTCAAGGGCGACCCGGACGGCATCTTTCTCTCGAACGGTCCGGGGGATCCCAAGGACAACACAGGCATAATCGAACAAATCCGCGAACTGATAAATGCCAAACCTGTGTTTGGCATTTGTTTAGGGTTCCAGCTTATCGGGCTGGCGGTGGGCGGAGATACGCAAAAGCTCAGGTACGGGCACCGCGGATGCAACCATCCGGTAAAAGACATCCGGCAGGGACGCACGTACATCACATCCCAGAACCACGGCTATGCGGTCACGCCCGCGTCGCTCCCGGATACGGTGGAAATCACGCACCTGAACTGGAACGACCAGACGCTCGAAGGCATGCGCCTTACGGATAAGCCGACATTCGGGGTGCAGTTCCATCCCGAGGGAAGGCCCGGTCCGCAGGACACGGCATATCTGTTCGATGATTTTATAGCACTGATGGGTGCAAGCCGGAAAGGAGTTGCTTAATGCCTAAAAGACCGGACATAAACAAAGTGCTCGTTATAGGTTCGGGCCCAATTATCATTGGCCAGGCGGCTGAGTTTGACTATGCGGGAACCCAGGCCTGCCGCGTGCTGCGCGAAGAAGGCATAGAAGTCGTACTGGTGAACCCCAATCCGGCCACCATCATGACCGATACCGATATTGCGGATAAAGTGTATATGGAGCCGCTCACCGTGGAGTCTCTGGAGCGTATCCTTGAAATAGAGATGCCCGACGGCGTCCTGCCCACGCTGGGCGGCCAGATCGGGCTGAACCTCGCCGTGGAACTGATGGAATCCGGCGCAATGGAACGCCTGGGCATAGAGCTGCTGGGTACGACGGTGGAAAGTATACGTACTTCCGAAGACCGTGAACTGTTTAAGGAGATGCTCGAATCCATTGGCGAACCTGTTATTTCCAGTACGATTGCAACGAGTGTCAATGAGGCGCTCGCTTTTTTGAATACAGAGGACTTCCCGCTGATTGTAAGGCCTGCGTATACGCTGGGCGGTACGGGCGGCGGCATCGCGCATAACGAGGAAGAGCTGGTCCGCATCACTGCCGAGGGTATAAGGGCAAGCCGCGTCGGGCAGGTGCTGGTCGAAAAGAGCGTAGCGGGCTGGAAAGAGATCGAATACGAGGTGATGCGCGACAGCGCCGGAAACTGCATCACCGTGTGCTCCATGGAAAACTTCGACCCGGTGGGCGTGCATACCGGTGATTCCATCGTCGTTGCACCCACGCAGACGCTGCGTGACGTCGAATACCAGATGCTGCGGGCTGCGGCGATCAACATCGTGAACAAGCTCAAAATCGAGGGCGGCTGCAACGTACAGTTTGCGCTGGACACCAGGAGCATGGAATATTACGTGATTGAGGTAAACCCGCGCGTGAGCCGTTCGTCCTCTCTCGCGTCCAAGGCGACAGGCTACCCCATTGCAAAGGTTGCGGCACGCATTGCTATCGGCTATAACCTCGACGAGATTGAGAACGGCGTAACCGGGAAAACGTACGCCTGCTTCGAACCGGTGCTGGATTATGTGGTCGTGAAGATACCGCGCTGGCCTTTTGACAAGTTCGTGCACGGGGATAAAATGATTGGCACGCGGATGAAGGCCACGGGTGAGGTCATGTCTATCGGCCTCAGCTTTGAAGCCGCGCTTTTAAAGGCGGTCCGCTCGCTCGAGCAGGGCCTGTACTCGCTGGATACGGGTCTGGATGCGCTCGACGACGCGCAGCTTGAGGCGCGGCTTCAAGAAGTAAGCTGCGAGAGGCTGTTCGTGGTCGCGGAGGCGCTCCGGCGCGGCATGCCGGTAGATAAGATATCCGATGTTACCACCATAGACCCGTGGTATTTGGAAAAAATAAAGAATATCGTCGATACGGAAGAGCGCATACGCAACCTGCCGCTTGAAAAATGGACGCCGGAGCTGATGCGGCAGGTCAAGGAAACAGGCCTTTCGGACAAGGCGGTTGCGATGTTTACGGGCGCGAAAGAGAGCGAAGTGCGTGCCTTACGCGAAAGCATGGGCATCCGGCCCGTTTACCGAATGGTCGATACCTGCGCGGGCGAGTTCGACGCGGTCAGCCCCTACTATTATTCCTGCTACGGCGTGCAGGGTGAGAGCGGCCCGCCGTCGAAAAAAACGGTGGTGGTGCTGGGCTCAGGGCCTATCCGCATCGGACAGGGCGTGGAATTCGACTACTGTTCGGTGCACTGTGCCTGGGCTTTAAGGCGCGCGGGCTACGAAACGGTGATCATAAACAACAACCCCGAGACGGTGTCCACCGACTTCGATACCTCGGACCGGCTGTACTTTGAGCCGCTTACCGAGGAGGACGTGCTGGGCGTGCTGGCCGTCGAGCAGCCGGCCGGCGTCGTGTGCCAGTTCGGCGGGCAGACGGCCATTAAGCTAGCGCACTGCGTAGCCAATGCGGGATATGAGATACTGGGCACCAGCCTGACCGACATCGACGCGGCCGAGGACCGCAAGCGGTTCGACGCCCTGCTGGAAAAACTGGGCATACCGCGGCCGGCCGGAGCAACGGTGTTCACGCGCGACGAAGCGGTGCGCGTGGCCAACAAGCTGGGGTATCCGGTGCTGGTGCGGCCCAGTTACGTGCTGGGCGGCCAAGGGATGGAGATCGCGCACAACGACCGGCAGATCTGCGAATACATGGATATCATCAATCTCACGGCGCAGGAGCATCCCATATTGATCGATAAATACCTGCTGGGGCAGGAGCTTGAGGTGGATGCCATCTGCGACGGCGAGGACGTGCTCATTCCCGGGATTATGGAGCACGTGGAACGTGCGGGCGTGCACTCGGGCGATAGCATATCGCTGTACCCGCCCCAGAACGTGCCGCAGGAGCAGCTCGACAAGATCGTTGAGCATACGCGGGCGCTGGCCGACGAGCTGCACGTGAAAGGCCTGGTGAACATCCAGTTCATCCTGTTCAATGATGATGTGTACGTCATAGAAGTGAACCCGCGTTCATCGCGGACCGTGCCTTTTATTTCCAAGGCAACCGGATTGCCGGTGGTGGACCTTGGGGTGCGGGTGTCGCTGGGCCGGAAGCTATCAGACCTGGGGTACGGCACGGGCCTGTATAAAGGCCCGAACATCGTGGCGGTGAAGCTGCCCGTGTTCTCGCACGAAAAGCTCCCCGGCGTGGAAGTGAGCCTCGGCCCCGAGATGAAATCCACGGGTGAGGTCATCGGCCTGGGCGCGACGCTTACCGAAGCCATGGTCAAGGGCTTTGTCGCCGCCGGGATGATGAACAAACGCGGCGGCGTGCTCATCAGCGTGAACAAAAAGGACAGGGAAGCGGTGCTGGAGGTGGCGCGCGGGCTGGCCGACGAGGGCTGCACGCTCTACGCGACGCCGGGCACGGCGAAGTACCTCGGGATACAGGGTCTGATCGTGATTGCGGTGCCCAAGATCAGCCAGTCGCAGGAGGCGCTTTTGAAGATGCTCATGGACGGGCATATCAGCATCATCATCGACACGCCCACGCGCGGGCGCGAACCCGAACGCGATGGGTTCAGGATGCGCAGGGCCGCGGTGGAGCGCGGCGTAACCTGCCTCACCAGCCTGGATACGGCCACGGCTTTGGTGCAGAGTATGCGTTCCTGGTCGGTACTGGGGTGCACGCATCCGATCGAACTGGGTGAGGCGAACAGGCGCGTGTGAACTGTGAAAATAGCATCCTTAGGGGGTGTGGGGGATCGCCATCCCCCACTTTAAATCCAATCTGACGACATGTGCGTCAGATTGGCGGAAAAAAT
>JBMOLJ010000004.1:0-24217 GCA_049324235.1 Bacillota bacterium | reverse complement strand
TGGCTTCCTTGATGGCTTCCGTGCCGCGAACGGCCGTGTACTCGATGTTCTGCAGATCCTCGCCTGTGAGGATATCGGCAACGGTTCGGATTGCGGCTTCCATAACGCCGCCGGTTGTACCAAAGATGACGGCCGCGCCGGTGGAATCACCCAGCACTTCGTCAAACTTTTCATCGGGAAGGTTCGCAAAATCAATGCCCGCTTGCTTGATCAGCTTGGCAAGCTCGCGCGTAGTGAGAACGAAATCAACATCGGGATATTCCGTTCCGCAAAGCTCCGGCCTCTGGCACTCGTACTTCTTGGCGGTGCAGGGCATGATGGAAACGACCACGATGTTTGCGGGATCAATATTGTTCTTTTCAGCATAATAGGACTTTAAGACGGCGCCCAGCATCTCGTGCGGAGATTTGCAGGTGGAGAGATTGTCCAGAAGCTCGGGATAATAATGCTCGCAGAACTTGATCCAGCCGGGGCTGCAGGACGTAATCAAAGGCAGCTTTCCACCGTTCTGGATGCGCTGGAGCAGCTCGGTCCCTTCCTCCATGATGGTCAGGTCCGCAGCAAAGTCCGTATCATATACTTTGTCAAAGCCGATCATGCGCAGCGCCGCGGCCATTTTGCCTGTGACGCTTGTGCCCATCGGTATGCCGAACTCCTCGCCCAGCGCAGCGCGTACCGCAGGCGCCGTCTGAACGATGACGTGCTTTTCAGGGTCTTTCAATGCGTCCCATACGCGACCTGTGTTGTCCTTTTCGCGCAGCGCGCCAACCGGACATGCGACAATGCACTGTCCGCAGTTGATGCAGGGGACGTCTGTGATGCTTCGGCCGAACACGGGCTCGATAATCGTCTTGAAACCGCGGCCCGTAGGACCGATAACGCCGACCTTCTGCACATCATGGCAGGTGGCGACGCAACGGCGGCACAGAATGCATTTGTTGGGGTCACGCTCTATCGAGGGTGAAAGCGTATCGATGGGACGGTCGATCGTGGCGCCCTGATACGGGATCTCGTCAATGTTGAGCTCGTCTGCCAGCGCCTGAAGCTCGCAGGAACGGTTGCGCGTGCACTCCAGACAGCGGCGGTCGTGATTCGAAAGAATGAGCTCAAGGTTCACGCGGCGGGACTTTACAACATCAGGCGTATGCGTGAACACTTCCATACCTTCGGAAACGGGCAATACACACGCGGCCTGGAGGCTGCGTGCTCGCGCCACCTCAACGACGCACATACGGCAGGCGCCGATCTGGTTGACGTCTTTAAGGTAGCAAAGCGTTGGGATTTTAATGCCTACCTGGCGAGCCGCTTCAAGAACCGTCGTATTCTCGGGAACCTGAACGCTCTTGCCATCAATGGTCAATGTAACCACTACGATCTCTCCTTTGCAGTAAAAAATAAACCAAATACCACACCGCTAACAATTTGCACCGCGTACACGAACGCGGTGAGAAGGACTGCTCTATTACAACGTGCAATTACATAATGTGACAAAAACACAAGTTTATATACACGCCCTATACAATATTATAGAGATTGGACGCATTTGTCAAGTTTTTATCAACCAACAAATTTTGCCTGAAAGCCTTTGAAAACAAGCCTGCGAATGAGAAAACACTTGATGCGGCGGGCATGAGCAATTTTTTCACAATAACCGTTTTATACGGATCGGGCTGCGTGGTTTCGGACGGTTTGCCGTCCTTGCAAAGCAGCGATACGGCCCTTCCGCAGGCAAACCGTGAAGCCCGGCAGGTATTATGCTATAAGCAAATGAACAGGAATGAATATAACAACTTTTTAAAAAACGCAGATGATTCAGGGTTTATGTAAAAAAGAAATATAATAGAGGTAGAGGTGGAAAATACAAAATTTTGCATATATTCCGCTTGAATACTAAATATTATTGACAAATATAGATAAAATCGGGTAGTATTAGATTTAATATTGACATGTTTGAATGCAATGTATAACCAATGGCGCGAAATTTGTATTAATTATATTACCAATTACGGTAAGGGAGGCAGATGCACATGCGTATTACACAAGAAGCGGACAACGCTTTCAGGGTTGTCCTTCATCTGGCAGGGTTGCCTGAAGGCGAGAGATGCACCGCGCGTTCCATTTCGGAAGTGATGAACATCTCGGTGCAGTTTACACTCAAGACACTCAACAAACTCACAAAACACGGCGTGACATGCGCGTTTCGCGGTGTGAACGGAGGCTACGCACTGAACAAACCTGCCAAAGATATTTCTCTGAGAGAAATCATCGAGGTGGTGGACGGTCCGATTGCAATCAACCGTTGCCTGCTGGATAAAAAGAACTGTAACCGGAAACTGGCCGACACCTGCAAGGTATATACCGCGCTTGCGGGCATCCAGCATAAACTCGTCAGCTCGCTCGAGGAAATCAGTATAGAGCAGCTCCTCAGCGATGAAAAAATGCCCGCCGGTGCAGGCACGGCAAGCAAATGAACGGATGAAAAAGAAAAAGAGCGCTGGCAAAGCCAGATGCGCAAATATGGCTAAAATATGCAGGTCCGGTCATGCTTGATAAACATAATAAAAGAAGGTATGATAAAATTCTAGGAATTGGAAAAGCAGGCCGTAACAGGAATGCCAAGAAGACGAACTCAGGGAGGATATGAATGGCAGGTTCTATCAAGAAGACAGGCAATGTCTTCGTGAACAATGCAAACATCGGAGATTACATCGATTTTGAAGGCGTTCGCATGCATTTTATTGAAAAAGGCGAGGGATTCCCGGTGCTACTGGTACACGGAGTCGGGCAATCGCTCTATACCTGGCGCAACAACATCGATGCGTTATCCGAAAGCTATCACGTGTTTGCCCCGGATCTGTTGGGTTACGGGTACTCGGACAAGCCCGATATCGGATATACCATCAGCGACCACGCGAACATGATCCTGGCGTTTATGGACGCAATGCATATTGAAAAGGCACATATTATCGGCTTCAGCTCGGGCGGGACGTTTGCGCTGGATTTCATGATCAGGAATCCTCAGCGCGTTGAAAAGGCGGTGTTCATTTCGCCCGGCGGGATGACGAAGAACCATCCGTTTTTCGTACGTATGCTGGACAACTCTTTTTTTGGCAAGGTATTTATCCGCATGCTCAACCAGTCCACAGTCCGCAGGCTGCTGGAAGACACGTTTTTTGACCAGACTTTTGTCGATGACAAAATCGTGGAGGAATATTCGCGGCCGCTCCTGTCGGGCGAGGCGAGGTCGGTTTTGCTGCGGAGCATTAGCGCATATGACGATGCGGGCGTATTGGAGAACCTTCGTTTGCTGGAGCACCCGGTGCTCCTTTTTTGGGGCGAGGATGATAAATGGCATGTGCCTGCCATGGCGGAACTGTTTCATGCGGCATTGAAGAATTCCGAGATTGCAACCATACGCAACTGCGGGCATATGCTGCACGAGGAGAAATACGAAAAATTTAATGAAACAGCACTCGAATTTTTTTATGAAAACGTTTAATTTGGTATGCGTTGCATACACAGGTTAAACGGACGGATGTGCGGTGCGCCGTGTTTGACATAGGCCGGCGCACTTTTGTTTTTACCAAAAGAAACGGTGTTGGCGGGAATACTAAGATTTGATATACTTGGCATATGTAGCCGCCGTTTGGACAAACGGCACGTAAAAAGCCTGACGGAAAGAGCGAGGCTTTTGAGGTGAGGATATGGGCAATCTGGTCAATGATGTGAGTGCGGCGATAACAAAGTGGTGGACGTCGGCGGATACCGGTTTGATCAGCATACTGACGGCGTGCCTGAAGCTTGTACTCATCATCGTTTCCGTCTATTTTGTGATATTGCTTGGCAAGCGTGTCATAAAGATCATTGTAAAAAAACGCCTGAAAAACGAGAAGGATGCAGGCAACATCGCCAAGATTCGGACGATTCAGTCGGTTGCCACCAGTGTATTAAAATATGTAGCGATTTTCTTCGGGGTGGCCACCGCGCTGGACGCGCTCGGGTTGGGCGTTACCGCGAGTTCACTTCTGGCTACGGCCGGAATCGGCGGGCTGGCCGTGGGCTTTGGCGCGCAAAGCCTGATTAAAGATGTTATCAGCGGGGCGTTCCTGCTTTTTGAAAGGCAGTACGTGGTGGGCGATACCGTGGAAATGGCGTCGATCAAGGGTGTGGTCGAAACGATCACGCTGCGGGTAACGCATGTGCGCGGATTCAGGGGAGAACTTATCATCGTCCCGAACGGCCAGATCGTGCAGGTGGTCAACCATTCGCGCGGGGAGTCGCTGGCTGTTGTGAACGTTGAGCTGGCCTATGAGCAGGACCTGGACGCCGCGTTTGCATCCATCGACCGCGCGGGCAGCCGTGCGTGCGCGGACAACGCGAACATGCTGGAGATGCCCAAAATTTCCGGCATTACGAATGTGACCAATTCCATTGCGACCGTGCGCGTCACATGCAGGGTGAACCCATCCAAGCAATGGGAAATTGAATGGCTGTTACAGTCCTATATCAAAGACCAGTTCATCAAAGACGGCATAAAACCGCCCTACCCGCATCTGGTGCCGGTCGGCGTCGCGGGTGCAAAGGAGGAAGCTCCCTGTGATTGACGGTTTTAAGCTCGGCGATGTGGTGCAGATGAAGAAACCGCATCCCTGCGGGAACAATACATGGACCATCATACGGACAGGGATGGACATCAAGATCAAGTGCCAGGGCTGCGGGCGCGTGGTGATGCTTGAGCGCGAAACGTTCATCAGAAGGGCAAAAAAGATCGTGCAGGCGCAGCAGCAGGAAAGAGAGTGACAGTTTTTAGCTGACCGATATAAGGCGGGTTGATCATCTTGTCAGAATTGTTAAACAGCACAGTATCACAGCAAAGCCAGGAGGAAGCTGTTAAAGCACGGCGGCGTATGCCCGCATGGCTGGAAATGGTTGTAACCATACTTGTTGCCGTTGTCATAGCGCTGTCCGTGCGCATGTTTGTCTTTGAAATAACGAGAGTGGACGGACCTTCCATGAGACCCACGCTGTATACGGATGAGCAGATTCTTGTCAATAAGCTGGCCTATGCGTTCGGCGGGACGCCAAACCGTTTTGACATCGTTATCTGCAGGTACCCGGGGAGCGATGCGCATTACGTAAAGCGCGTTATCGGACTCCCCGGAGAAACGATATCGGTACAGGACGGGCGCGTATATATCAACGGCAAGCCCTTGGAAAAGGATACCGGCGCCGAACCAATGATCGAACCGATGCAACCCGTTGTGGTGCCCAACGGACATGTGTTCGTTATGGGCGACAACCGGAACGACAGCATGGACAGCCGCCAGGAAGGGCCGATTGAAATGTCCGAGATCATCGGCCGCGCTACGGCGGTGGTTTGGCCGCTCAATGCGCTCAAGTGGCTGGGCTGACGCGTTTGGAGGGGTTCGCATGGAGAAAATGTACACCGGCGTGCTGGAAAGCCCGGTCGGCTGCCTGTATCTTGCAAGGACGAAGCATGCATTGCTGCGGCTGGATTTTACGCAGCAGGGTATAAAGAAACTGCTCTCAAGCGGTGCGTTTACGCATGCGGGGGAAGACATTCCTTCGGATTGGTTCAGGCAGCTAAGGGAGTATTTCGATGGGGGGCGCACAGGCTTCGATATCCCGTTGGACCTTCGGGGCACGCCGTTTGAACGGGACGTATGGGCGGCTTTGCAGGCCATTCCCTATGGGCAGACGAAGACATATGCGCAGGTCGCGCAGCAGGCGGGTCGGCCGCGTGCTGTGCGTGCGGTCGGCAGGGCGAACGGGAAGAACCCCGTAGCCATTATCGTTCCCTGCCACCGCGTGGTTGCTGCGCACTCTCTGGGAGGCTATGGCGGGGGCCTCAATATCAAGCAGGCTTTGCTTGATATTGAGGCTGGCAGCCTGCAACAGGCAAAAACGTTTTAAGGGGGAACGTCCTTTGATGAAAGCTAAAGATTATATCATGGCGGTTGCGTTCGGCGTTGCGTGCGGGTTCGTCGCGTTCCTGCTTCTCTCAAACCCGAAGACGACGGTGGAAAACGTGCTGCTCCAAAGCGCCGTCGTCGGCCTGGTGGGCGCGGGCGGCGCCCTTTACGGACGGTACAATAAGGAAAAAGAAAACCGGAAGGCCATGAAGAATAAAAAGAGCAAGAAGAGCATGAAAAGGGAAATGAAGGGGAAATAGAAGGGGTTGGGTCATCTACTTTTTCATGCTACTGCTGGCCAATATCAACTGATCTGTGTATTCTTGGATAACTTTTAGGAATTGCTTGCTCTTTATTAGATAACTTTGATTGGAAGTTTGATCTTAATCTTTTTTTACTAAAAAACTAAGGGGGAAAAGCTCTATTCAATTAAATTCCAAATATCTTCAACAAGCAGATAATCTAAAGACCTTATAGACTCTCTCAAGATTTCATCGGTACGCATGATTGGACGCAAATCACAATAATACACACCATCCAAAGGGTTTAATTTTACAGTATAACCCTTGAAATGCCCAGTTAAAAAAGTCGTATTAATTCCATAATTGGGCTCTCTACCTTTTCTCTGAACATCGTTCAGAAAGACTGCAAAATGTGGCGTAGTTATATTAGTTAAGCGGCTATACAAAAACTTATCAATAAATATTTTATCTATTCTATCCTTGCTTGATGTCTTCACAGAACCAATAGCACGTAATTTCCCCTCTTTTTCTACAATCAGGTCATGTTGATAGGACATTCGGAACATTTCTTCACCATTGACTATTACAGGAACAAAAACGGTTCCCTCTCTTACATAAACACCTATTTCGGAAATAATCAATCGTACGTATCGCTCGAACAAATCCCCATTAATTTTTCTTGCAGTATTACTTTCACCGGCGGGAAGAGCATCAAGAGTAGCGCCTATGGCTTGTTGACAAGTATACACCAAACGATTAATGTTATTTCTTATAATAGGCTCATTACGGATTTCTCTGATATGGGCTAGTGCATATACAAAGTTATTTTTGGCTTCTAGGAATTCGTTAATTGAAAACATCAATTTACTATTTATTGGACGAGTCGTATTATAGTAGCCATCTTCTTTGTATTGGAAAAATCTATATTCATTTTCGTTTTGAGAAATAATTACTGCTTGCAAACCATCATATATAAACGCCAAGTATTCTTGGCAAAAATTCGTGTAATCATTAATACTTGAAAACCTAGTTTTATTCTTTGCCCATTCTAATAATTGAGATAAAGTCATCGTATAGATTCCCTCCGTTTTGCTACATCTCTATCGTACTGAATCCATTCTTCTATGGTTCGACGGATTACATGATCAACTCGTTTAATCGCCCATGTGTTATATTCAGCGACCATTTCGCAACCAACCCATTTTCTACCTAACTGTTCCGCAACTACTAATGTTGTACCAGAACCGGAAAAGGGGTCTAAAACAATATCGCCGGGATTGCTTGATGCTAAAACTATCCTCCTTAGCAATTCTTCAGGTTTCTGTGTTGGGTGTTTTGTTTTTTCACCCATACCATTACAGGTTGTCGGAATCTCAATAACATCCTTTGGCTTTGCACCTAAAGGATGAGGTGTCCAAATAGCAGATGATTTTTTCCCATTCCCATATTGGCTGCTTTCTGCCTGTGGATGAGTCGGATATTTAAGAGTATGCTTGCCATAAGGGATACGAACACTATCAATATTGATTGTACACTGTTTGGATTTTCTAAAATGTAAAATACTCTCATGAGAACGTCCCCAATCATTTCCTAGGTTCGCTTTATTCCGATAATACCAAACCAACCATTTACATCCTGAAAAATATCGCATTGCTGGATGCTTTAAGTCTGCTAAGATTTCACTAAATCCACAAATATACAGAGTTCCGGTTGGCTTCAAAATACGAGCCGCTTCCTTAATCCAATTCATAGACCAAGTAATATATTGTTCTTGAGATTCAAACTTGTCCCATTCAGTTTTTCTGATATTATATGGGGGATCAGCAAATATTAAATCAACAGATTTGTCTTTTATGCTTTTAAGCCATACGAGACTGTTGTTTGTAAACAATAGGCCATTTACTCGACAATATTCCGGAACTGGAGCATAAGGTATATCCCTACCAATAATTTGAGCATATACTTCCGAATCAAGCAGGGGATAGTTTGGCATATTTTCTGTACCTAATAAAGATAACTGTTGATTTGCAATTATTTGTTTAATCGGCATAATAAGCAACACCTCAATATTTAATCATGAAACGTCATCATTTCCCTGAGTGATGGAATAGATGAATTTTCGGTTTGTGTAAGCGTATCAACTAGTTATTAATGACATTATAAATTATTATATAAAGGATTGCTATTCTATTACAATCGGCGCTTTCAGTTTTCCAGCTTCGTAAAACAAATTAGAACCTCATAGAATAGCGAAAAAAAGCGCAATGGCAATTGCGCTTTTTTACTCTACCTAGTGCTTCACTTCTCCCCGGTTCAGCGGGAGGATTTCCAGCCAGTAGCCGTCCGGGTCGTTGATGAAGTACAGGCCCAGCTTCTCGTTTTCGTAGCATATGCAGCCCATTTCCTTGTGCAGGGCGTGCGCCGCGTCGTAGTCGTCGACCTTGAACGCGATGTGGCTTTCGTTGTCACCCAGGTTATAGGGGCCTTCCTTATCCCTGAGCCAGGTCAGTTCGATGGAATAGGCGCCGTCGGTCATGAACACGATCTCATAGCTGCCGTCGCTCGCTTTTTTGCGCTTGTCCACGGTGAGGCCGAGCGCCTTCTCATAAAAATCGATGCTTTTTTGAAGGTCGAAGACGTTGATGTTGCAGTGGTAATACGTGAACTTCATTCCTGTATTCCTCCTTACGTCGGAGCAAACTTCGCTCCGTTCGCTTCCGCGCGGAAGCGTGGAAGCTCTCACGCTGCGTTGCTCCTTCTTTTCCCCGCAAACCCCTGTGGCTTTGCGGGGGCCCACTTGTTCAGTAACTAGCATGCATCTATTTACAACATTAAACATAATCCATGCTCTCGCCGCGCTGCTTCACGGCCCACACACGCACGCCAGGCTCATGGAGCTTATGTGCAAAGTCGGCGGGGGCGCTCACGCTTCCACGGAAATGCATGGGCACGAACAGTTTTGGCCGCACTGTTTTTGCAAAGTACAGGGCGCCGCGGTCGTAATCGGTCGCCATGCGCGGGTCAACCGGGAAAAAGGCGATGTCCGGTTCCTGGACCTCCCTGATGACAGGCTCCATTTCACGCTCGAAGGCCGCAATGGCCTGCCGGCTGGCTTCTTTCGATGATTCATCGGGCCAGTGCCAGCAGTTCAGGTCGCCGGCGTGGAAGACGGAAAACCCGTCAATGCCTAAATAAAAGCTTACGCCCTCGTCCGTACTGCCGTAGGCCTTGGCTTTGATGCGGCCGTCCGTGTAGTTCTGCCATTTTCTCAGGAACGTGATGTTCGGGGTAATATCGGGATTGCCGATGTGCTCGCGGATATCCGGGCTGAAGATATAGCGGACGCCCCCGCGTTCCTTTTGCCAATCGAGTACGACCGGGTTAAAGTGATCCATGTGCGCATGGCTGCTGAATACGTATACGTACGTGTAACTTTCCAGTTCCCCGAGCGTCACGGCCCCGCCGGACAAACCCTGTTTGCCCTGTAAAGGCGTGTCCCGGTAGTAATCGAATATCACGGCCATGTTTTTGTGCAGAAGCGCAAATCCGCTGTTATACAGGTAATAGATACGCACGGGAAACCTCCTTTTACGTTAAAGTATGGCTTGCGGGTAATTTTAAAACCCTTTTTGCAGGAGCCAGTCGGAAAGTTCTTCACGGATGCACTGCGTGGCATCCTCGCAGGGGATGCTGCTTACACGCGCAGCCATTTCGCCGGATTTGAACGCACAGCCATTGAGCGCGGGGGAAATGGCCTCGATAAAGGCCTGGTCCATCGCATCCGAAAAAACGCGGCATTCGTTGATTACGCCGCCGGAGAGCGAAAGGCCCATCTCCACGCCGCCCCAGGCAAAGCGGGTGTCCAGCGTGATGTCAAACCTAGGGGTCTTGCCGTAGTTCCATTCCCAGGACGAATATCTTGCATACATCTTCGCAATGGCCGTTTCGTCGAGATCGTCCGGCGTGAGGATTTCGGGGACGGTGTACGCGTCCGAGAAGCTTTGGATCAGCGCGTTTTGCATGCCTTCGAGCGTGATGGCGGCGTGGTCGCACAGGTTTGTGACGCGGGAGCGGACCGATGTTATTCCTTTGGCCTGCATCTTTTCGGCGGACACCTGCAGATACCTGCTGAGCTTGGACATATCGACGCTCAAAAGAATGGTGCCGTGATGCAGCGCGGTTTTCGGACGCTGCAAAAACGCGTTGCCTGAAAACTTCTGGCCGTCCAATAAAAGGTCGTTCCGGCCCGAGAATTCGGCTTTTAACCCGAAGGAGTTGACGGCGTGCAGGATAACGCCCAGCTGTCGCTGGAGGTCATAGTCCTTGCGTTCCACGATAAATGTGAAGTTGAGGTTTCCAAGGTCGTGGTATACGGCCCCGCCGCCCGACGAACGGCGCGCAAGCTTTCCGCCCTCCTGCTCGAGCTGGTCGGTGCGGCACTCGCGCCAGGCGTTCTGGTTTTTGCCGATAACGACGGTGTGCTGGTTCTGCCAGAGATAGAAGATGCACTCATCGGGCTTTACGGTGTCCAGCAGATGCTCCTCGAGCGCCAGATTGTACCAAGGGTCCACGCCCTTGCCCAGAATGATCCGTGTATGGTTTATTCCCATTGCTTTCTCCCGGTTAATTGATATTTTGATTTGCGCAGTTTATTTATGTAATTAGGGGCAACGCCGTTGTCAGAACAAGCCGTAACGGCTTATTCAATATGCCCTAATTATAGCAAACGGCGGCGGGGTTGGGCAACGCATACATAAAAAAGCAGGAATCCGGCAGCAAATGACAATATATCGTGGAATTTATACGATAATGGTTATGCGCACGCTTTTTATTACTCCAAATATAAAAGGCCGATTTGCCATGCAACAGATATGTGCTATACTGAATTCATACAAAAATATCTCTCTCTAAAGCAAACGTTGGCATCCCGAGTCGCCCGGCGGCAACAATAATACAAGACGAAAGAGGGAGAAGCCTCGTGTCTTCGGGACAGGCAGCATGCAGAAGCAGGAAATGCAGCGGATACTCGAACGTTGCCCAAATGATGATGGGCGGGTTTTCTGCGGGCAATTTGCATGAAGACGTACCGGACGCTGCAAACGATGTAAGGAAGAACTTTTGTGTTCTTCCTTGTTTCATAGTTACAATTCATATCACATCAAAAAAACCGGCATATTTGAACCGGGCGGGGACATATCATAATTCTGTTGTGCCGTACGCATGGGGAGGACCGTTACAATGACCAAGCTGCTCGAACCTGCCGATCTGTATCTTTTTAACGAAGGCACGCACTGCTATGCGCACCGTTGCCTGGGCGCGCACACAGAAGCGTGGGGAGCATGCAGGTTTGCGGTTTGGGCCCCGCATGCCAGGGCTGTCAGCGTTGTCGGCGATTTCAACGGCTGGTCGGAAAAGGCGCATCCCATGGAAATGCAGGAAAACTCGGGTGTATGGGCCGTGCGGATACCTGACGTGCATGCCGGGGAAAGATACAAATACGCCATCCAGGACCGCCACGGTTTCTGGCGCCTGCGCGCCGACCCGTTCGCAGTTTGGTCTGAGCTGCGTCCGGCGACGGCTTCGCTTATCCGGGATATTTCGGGATATGCGTGGCATGACGATGCGTGGATGCAGGACCGCATCCACAGGAATGCTTACGCTTCGCCCATGGCGGTTTATGAGGTGCATGCCGGCTCCTGGAAGCTCAAGCCGGACGGTAGTTTTTATTCGTATGCGGAGCTGTGCGATACGCTCGTTCCTTATGTGGTGGACATGGGATTTACGCATATCGAGTTTTTGCCGCTTTGCGAGCACCCCTTCGACGGGTCGTGGGGGTATCAGGTCACGGGTTATTTTTCGATCACGTCCAGATACGGCACGCCGGAGGAGTTCATGCAGTTCGTCGACTGCTGCCACCAAAACGGCATCGGCGTGATCATGGACTGGGTTCCTGCACATTTTCCGCGGGACGAACACGGCCTTGCCTGGTTCGACGGCACAGCCCTTTTTGAGCACGCCGACCCTAGGCGCGGGGAGCAGCCGGTGTGGGGCACCAACGTGTTCGACTTCGAAAAACCGCAGGTGCACAGCTTTCTGGCGTCCAGCGCGGTGTTCCTGCTGGATACCTATCATCTCGACGGCCTGCGCGTGGACGCCGTTTCCAGCATGCTGTACCTCGATTACGGGCGTGAGGAGAACGCGTGGCTCCCCAACGAGCAGGGGGGGAGGGAAAACCATCATGCGGTCAGGTTTCTCAAGTTCTTAAACGCGGCTGTGCATGAAAAATGCGGCGGCGCGCTGATGTTCGCGGAGGAAGCGAGCGCGTATGCGAGCATCACGCGGAAATCTATCGGACAGGAATCCGTCGGGTTCGACTACAAATGGAACATGGGCTGGATGAACGACATCCTGGACTATATGCGCACGGACCCGATATACCGTTCAGGGAAACATAACCGCCTGACGTTCTCGATGACCTATGCGTTTTCGGAGGACTATCTGCTGCCGCTTTCGCATGACGAGGTTGTGCATGGCAAACTGTCCCTGCTTAATAAAATGCCGGGGGCGTATGAGCATAAGTTTGCGAACCTGCGCCTTTTGCTGGGCTACATGTTTGCGCATCCCGGGAAAAAGCTTTTGTTCATGGGCGCCGAGATCGCGCAGTTTATCGAGTGGGACGAGAAACGGGAGCTGGACTGGTTCCTGCTGGACTACGACCTGCACAGGGCAATGCAGAAGTATGTCCGCGCGTTGTGCAGGTTCTATACAGGCGCCCCGCCGCTTTTTGAGTCGGACGGCGGATGGGACGGCTTTGAATGGTGCAGCGTGGACGATTACGAAAGCTCTGTGCTTACCTTCATGCGCTATGCGGACAAAAAGGAAAACGCGCTGCTGTGCGCCTTCAATTTTACGCCGGTCCCGCGGGAAGAATACAGGACGGGCGTGCCGCTTGCCGGGACATACACGAGGGTATTTCATTCGGACCTCAAAGATTTCGGCGGGAGCGGTTTGGAGGCTGCAGAATCTGTGGATTCAGAAGATATGCCGCTGGGCGGTTTCATGCAATCGCTGGCGCTGCGGCTGCCGCCGCTTTCAGCAACATTTTATTCGGTAAATACCAGGAAGAGCATATAGCAAGGGGGGAAGGCATGAAAAAATCAAAGAAGTGCATTGCCATGCTGCTTGCGGGCGGCCAGGGAAGCAGGCTGGGTGTGCTGACGCGAGACATGGCCAAACCGGCCGTATCGTTCGGCGGCAAATACCGCATCATTGATTTTGCTTTGAGCAATTGTACGAATTCAGGCATCGACACGGTGGGCGTGCTGATGCAGTATCAGCTCCACGAACTGAACTTTTATCTGGGGACGGGGCAGGCGTGGGACCTGGACCGCCTGCACGGGGGCGTGTACGTGCTCTCGCCCTATCACAGGGGCGACGGCGGGAAATGGTATACCGGCACGGCAAACGCCATTTTCCAGAATATCGGTTTTATCGAAGGGTACAATCCCGAGCATGTGCTCGTGCTCTCAGGCGACCATATTTACAAGATGGACTATAACAGCATGCTGGAGGAGCATTGCAAAACCGGGGCCGACGCGACGATCGCGGTGGTGCGCGTGTCCATGAGTGAAGCTAGCCGCTACGGGATCATGAACTGCGACAAGAAAAACCGCATTGTGGAGTTTGAGGAAAAGCCCAAGGAACCAAAAAGCGACATGGCGTCCATGGGCGTATATGTTTTTAAATGGGAGGCGCTCAAGGAATACCTCCTGCGGGACGCGAGCGATCCTGCTTCCTCCAGCGATTTCGGCAAAGACATCATACCGGCCATGATCGGGAGCGACGCGCATATGTACGCCTATCCGTTTGAAGGGTACTGGCGAGACGTGGGCACGGTGGAAAGCCTGTGGCAGGCCAACATGGACCTTATTTCCGTGCCGCCCGCGTTTTATCTCTACGATCCTGTCTGGAGGATCTATTCAAAAAACCCGAACCTGCCGCCGCATTATATCGGAGAGGGCGCGAAGATGTCTTTAAGCCTCGTTCCCGAGGGCTGTACCGTGCTGGGCGAGGTGGAAAACTCCGTGCTTTCGTCGGGCGTGTATGTGGGCAAGGGCGCGGTTGTCCGCGATGCGGTGGTCATGCCCTTTGCGCGTATCGAAGACGGCGCGGTGGTCGAACGCGCCATCGTTGCCGAGCACGCGGTGGTGGGCAGGGACTGCCGCATCGGCGTCCTCCCCGTTGACCAGAACCCGGTGGCGGGAGAGAACAGGGGCATCTCGCTGGTGGCGCACGGCGTCTATGTTCCGGACGGGAGCATATATGAGCGCGGCAGCGTAATCGACGAGCGTGTCGCGATGCGGAGCGAAGGAGGCATTGCGCGATGAGTTTTGAAATATTCGGGATCATTTATGCGGGCCGGCAGGCTCCCGAGCTCAAGGAGCTTGCGCGCTCCCGCGCCGTTGCCGCCCTTCCCGTGGCCGGGCGCTACCGCGCGGTAGATTTCATGCTTTCCAACCTTGTCAACTCGGGCGCCACCAACGTAGGCATCGTGACCCAGCATAACTACCATTCGCTCATGGACCACGTGGGGTCGGGCAAGGAATGGGATCTGAGCCGCAAGCGCGACGGCCTGTTTGTCCTGCCGCCCTTCGTGACCAACCAGAACCCCGGGGGGATGTACCGCGGAACGCTGGACGCGCTGGGCGCTGTGAAGAGCTATATCAAACGCTCCACCCAGGGGCACGTGCTCTTTATCGACGATACCGCTGTGTACAATACCACATACAACCCGATGATGCGGTTTCACGCCAAAATGGGGGCCGATATCACTGTTCTGTATCAGCAGGAACCGCCTGTGCAGTCCGGCGCAACAGAGGACACGACGCGCGTGTACCTGTATGCGAACGAGGAAGGCAGGATATGGGACATAGAGGTAAACGCGGCCGCGCCCAAGACGCGCATGGTCTCGCTGGGGGCATATATTCTGAGCAAAGCGCTGCTGGAGCGCATCATTGAAGAATGCGTGGCCCGCGACCGGTACGATTTTATCAGGGACGTGCTGATCCGCCGCATGAACGACCTGAAGATATACGGCTTTGAGCACAAAGGCGCGGTCGCGCGCATCGATACCGTCCAGAACTATTTTGCGGCGAACATGATGTTCCTGGATACGGACACGCGCGCCGACCTGTTCGGCCGGGGCGGCCCTGTGTATACCAAGGTGAAAGACGAGGTTCCCGCGCGCTACGGGATGGGCGGCCAGGTGGTGAATTCGCTTGTCGCGGACGGCTGCATCATCGAAGGGAACGTGGAAAACAGCGTACTGTTCCGGGGCGTGCGCGTGGCAAGGAACGCTGTCATTAAAGACAGCATCGTGATGCAGAACAGCGAGGTGCAGGAGGGCGCGAGCCTGCACTATACCATACTCGATAAAAGCGTGGTGGTACAGCGCGACCGCGTGCTTTCAGGCAGCGGGAACTTCCCCATGATTATACGCAAGTTCGGGATCGTATAAAAGGAGGAGGAACGGATTATGAAGGTATTGTTTGCGGCATCCGAGTGCACGCCGTTCATCAAGACGGGCGGTCTGGCCGACGTCATCGGCACGCTGCCCGGCGCTCTCCACGCGCGGGGCGTGGAAGTGGCTGTGGTTCTGCCTAAATACCGCGATATCCCCAGAAAATGGAAACAGGCGATGCAGCATAAGCTGAGCTTTTACGTGAACCTGGGCTGGCGCAAACAGTACTGCGGCATCGAGACGCTCAACTATGGCGGCGTGACCTATTATTTCATCGACAACGAGGGGTATTTCGGCGGCGAAGGCGTGTACGGGAGCGGCGAATACGAGGGCGAGCGGTTCGCCTTTTTCTGCAGGGCCGTTCTGGAGTCGCTCGTGCATACCGGCTTCATTCCCGATATCCTGCACTGCAACGACTGGCAGACGGGCATGATCCCCGTGCTATTGGGCACGCAGTACCGGAACCTGCCCGGGTATGAGAGCGTCAAAACGGTGTTTACCGTGCACAATCTCGCGTATCAGGGGGTATTTGCGTGGAGCGGTATGCGTGACCTGCTGGGCCTTGCAGAGGAATGCTTTCATCCTGACTCTCTTGAATTTTACGGGAGGGTGAGCTTCATGAAGGGCGGGCTGAAGTTTGCCGACCTTGTGACCACCGTCAGCCCAACGTACGCGGAGGAGATCACGCAAAGCGAATTCGGGGAGAACCTTCATGGGTTCATCCGTTATCAGGTGCGGGAGGTTGCCGGTATCCTCAACGGGATAGACATGCAAGCCTACGACCCGCAGACAGACGATAAAATCAAGGCGCATTTTTCCACCTATGATCTTTCGGGCAAAGCCGTCTGCAAGCGCGCGCTGCAGGAGGAGATGGATCTTAGAGTGCAGGAGGATGTGCCCATCATCTGCATGGTCACGCGGCTGACGGAGCAAAAAGGTCTGGACCTTGTCGAGTGCGTTTTCGAGGATATATTCTACCGCGATGTGCAGTTGGCGCTTTTGGGCAGCGGCGACCAGAAATATGTAGACCTTTTCAACTGGGGCGCATTCAGGTATCCCGGGCGCTGCGGCGTGTACATCGGCATGAACGAGACGTTGAGCCACCGCGTGTTTGCCGGGGCCGACATGCTGCTCATGCCGTCGAAGTTCGAGCCGTGCGGCCTTACGCAGATGATCGCCATGCGCTACGGCACCCTTCCGGTCGTGCGCGAGACCGGCGGTCTTGCGGACACCGTCCTGCCCTACAACGAGTACGAGGATACCGGTTACGGTTTCAGTTTTACAAATTACAACGCCCATGATATGCTTTTTACTATTGACCGCGCGCTCGGGTTTTATGGGGATAAGGGAACCTGGCAGCGCCTCATGCAGAGGGCAATGGCCCTTGACTTCAGCTGGGACAGCTCGGCGCGCGAATACGAAAGCGCCTACAAGAAGGTGCTGGCGCAAATATAGTATAAGCATTGCGGAGGAACACGATGGAAACCACGCCCCACATAAAGAACAGCGAAGAAATTATTAATGAAATAAAACTCAAACTGATGCACCACTTCGGAAAGGAACTGGGCGAGGCAACGCCCGCGCAGATGTATAAGGCCGCGGCCATGACCGTGCGCGACGATATCATGCGCCTATATACGGCAAACAACGCTGCTGTGGAGAGAAACGACGCAAAGCAGCTCTATTACCTTTCGGTGGAATTTCTGATGGGGCGCGCGCTCACCAATAACATCATAAACCTGGGCGCGTATGCCGCGTACGGGGAGGCGTTCGAAAAGCTGAGCATATCGTTTGACGGTCTGGAAGACCTGGAGCCTGAAGCGGGGCTGGGAAACGGGGGCCTCGGGCGGCTGGCGGCATGTTTTCTGGATTCTCTGGCTTCCCTGCGGCTCCCGGCCATGGGGTGCGGCATCCGCTACGAATACGGGCTTTTTAAGCAGAAGATCGTGGACGGCGCGCAGCAGGAACTGCCCGACAACTGGCTGGAGGACGGGAACGTCTGGGAGATTGAAAAACCCGAGGACAGCGTGGAGGTGCATTTTGGCGGGACGGTGGAAGAGGTCTGGCAGGCGGACGGCCGCCTGAAAAACGTGCACACCGGCTATCACACCGTAATAGCACAGCCCTACGACATGCCCATCATTGGCGGGGACGGCGGCACGGCGACGCTCAGGCTCTGGAGCGCGAAATCCCCGCAGAACATGGATATGGCCTGCTTCAACCGCGGCGAGTATATCAAGGCGGTGGAGGAGGAACAGCTCGCGGAAGTGATCTCGAAGGTGCTCTACCCTGAGGACAACCATACTGAAGGGAAGAAACTGCGCCTAAGGCAGCATTACTTCTTTTCCTCCGCGACGGTGCAGTATATCGTGCGTGAATACAAAAGAAGGCACGGGAAAAACCTGTCGCGCCTTCCCGATAAAGTCGTTATCCAGATCAACGATACGCATCCGGCCCTCGCGATTCCCGAGATGATGCGCATACTGCTCGATGATGAGGGCCTGTCCTGGGACGCGGCGTGGGATATCGTGGCGCGAACATTCAACTATACGAACCATACCGTAATGGCCGAGGCTCTGGAGAGCTGGCCCGAAGACATGTTCAAAGAACTCCTGCCCCGGGTGTATGCCATCATACTTGCAATCAACGACCATTTTACCAAACGGCTCTGGAATTTCTACCCGGGGCAGTGGGAGCGTATCGGCGGCATGGCCATCATTGGCTACGGCAAGATACGCATGGCGAATCTGTGTCTGGCGTCCTGCAACAGGGTCAACGGCGTATCGCAGCTGCACGCCGAGATACTAAAGCAGGACGCGTTCAGGGACTTCTATATCGTTGACCCGCAGAAGTTCCTGGGCATCACCAACGGCATCACGCAGAGGCGGTGGCTCGCGAAGGCAAACCTGAAGCTCTATGCCCTGATCAACCAGGCTGTTGGCGGCGACGTGCTTGCAAACCCCGGGCTGCTGACGAATCTGCGCGGTTTTTCAACTGACCCTGCTTTTATGGAGCGATTCAGGCGCATCAAGGACCAGAACAAACAGAGGTTCAGCCGGTTCCTGTTTGAGCACCAGGGCACCGTGCTGGACCCGGACTGGGTATTCAACGTGCAGGCGAAGCGCCTGCACGAATACAAGCGCCAGCTTTTGAACATTTTACACGTGCTTTATCTGTACCAGCGCATCGAATCGGGCGGGGGATACGGTCTGCCCCCGCAGGCGTTTATCTTTGCGGCCAAGGCGTCGCCCGGGTACACGCGGGCAAAGCGGATCATACAACTGATCAACAGCGTTTCCAGGCTCATCGCGTCCAATCCGGCCGCGCGCGAGAAACTCAAGGTCGTTTTCGTGGAAAACTACGGCGTGAGCGTAGCCGAGCACCTCATCCCGGCTGCACAGATCAGCCAGCAGATATCCACGGCGGGCAAAGAGGCATCTGGCACGGGCAACATGAAATTCATGCTCAATGGCGCGCTGACCATCGGCACGATGGACGGCGCAAACGTCGAGATGTTCGATGCGGTGGGGAAAGAGAACATCTTTATCTTCGGACTGACGGCCGACGAGGTCGGCCATGCGCAGAAGAGCGGGAGCTATCACGCGAGCGAGGTGTACGAAGTGAACCATGCGCTGCGCCGCGTGCTGGATACCCTGATAAACGGGAAGCTGACAGCCGGAGGCGAGCTGTTCACCGATATTTATCATGCGCTCGTTTTTCCCTCCGACGAGGGTCCGGCTGATCCGTTTTTTGTGCTTGCCGATTTTGACGCGTACGCAAAGACGTCGGCCGCGATGATGCAGGCGTATGCGGACCCGAACGCCTGGACGAAGAGCGCGATCCTGAACACGGCTGCGGCCGGCGTCTTTTCCAGCGACCGTACGATACGGCAGTACAACGAAGCCATATGGCAGCTCACGCCCACGGAGGCATAAATGGACGCGGCGCACACTGTGGAAATATATTACCATTCGCGTTTGAGAGAATTCAGGGACCCGCCTGGCGCGTGCGAAACGGGCGGCAGCGTACGCCTGCGCGTGGGTGCGGGCGCGCGGTATCTGCATGCGGACGTGCTTATCGCGGTTCAAGCCGATGGACGCGAGACGCTTCATCTGATGGACCGCAGCCAGAGCAGCGGCGGCATGGCGTTTACGTTTACACTGGAGCTCCCGCGTAAGACCGGCCTGGTACGCTATTATTTCATTTTCAATGACGGCGGAAGGCTCCTCTATCTGGGGAACAACCCTTCGCAAACGGGCGGAGAGGCGTTTGTTTACGGGGAAGCCCCTCCGCCGTTCCAGATCACGGTATTTGACGGCGCATTCAAAACGCCGGACTGGTTTAAACAGGCTGTGGTATACCAGATATTCCCTGACCGTTTTTTCAGCGGCGACCGTCAGACCTTTTTGCGGGGCGCTGAGGCGCACCGGAGCGTCGGCCGTGAGATTACGGTACATGAGGACTGGTCGGAGCCGCCCGCGTACTCGGCGTGCGCGGGGAGCAAAGAATATATGCCCAACGATTTTTTCGGCGGCGACCTCAGCGGCATTGCGCAAAAGCTGCCGTACCTGCGCGAGCTGGGGATAACGGCGATCTATCTCAACCCCATCTTCGAATCGCCCTCCAACCACCGGTACGACACAGGCGACTACCATACGGTCGACCCCATGCTGGGGGGGAACGATGCTTTCCTGCGCCTTGCCAGGGAAGCCAAGGAACACGGTATACGCATCATACTCGACGGGGTTTTTTCACACACGGGCAGCGACAGCGTGTATTTCAACAAATACGGGCGGTATAAATCGGTGGGCGCAAGCCAAAGTGATGCATCGCCCTATTATAAATGGTATAATTTTACTGAGTTCCCCATGCGCTATGCATCGTGGTGGGGGTTCGATACGCTGCCCGAGACCAAGGAGCAGGACCCCGGATACCTCGACTTCATGCTTTGCGATGACGACGCCGTCGTCAAGCGCTGGCTCCAGGCGGGAGCCTCGGGCTGGCGGCTGGACGTGGCCGACGAGCTGCCCGACTCGTTCATTAAAATGATGCGAACCGAGGTCAAGTCGCTTGATCCTGATGCCGTAATCATCGGCGAGGTGTGGGAAGACGCGTCGACCAAGGTGTCGATGGGAGGCAGGCGCGCATATGTGGACGGGTTTGAGCTTGATTCGGTGATGAATTACCCGCTCCGGGCGCAGCTGCTGGGATTTTTGACCGGACGCATCGACGCGTATGCATTGCAGGCGGGCATGATGTCGCTGTGGGAAAATTATCCGAAGGAATTCTTCTACGCGCTCTTGAATCTGGTATCGGGCCACGATGTGGAGCGTGCGCTCACCGTGCTTTGCGAAGCGCCGGACGCGCGTACACTTACAAGGGAACAGCAGGCGGCATACAAACCCGATTCGCAGGCGCTCCAAATTGCACGGACACGCATGAAGGCGCTCACGTTTTTGCAGATGGTACTGCCCGGCGTGCCCTGTGTGTACTACGGCGACGAGACGGGCATGCAGGGCATGCGCGACCCGTTTAACCGCGGCACGTATCCGTGGGGGCGCGAGGATCGTGACCTAATCGGGTTTTTCAGGCGGATGATCGCGCGGCGCAACAATGCGCGCGCGCTGAAAGAAGGGGACTTCACCGCTGTTGCCCCGGACGCGGACGTTATTGCCGTTTTCCGGCAGTATGGCGAGGGAGACGGATATCATGCATACATCGCCCTTGTCAACCGCCATGCAACAAAGCGGTGCACGGTAACGCTCGATCTGCGCATGCAGGCCGAAGGCTCTGCCGATTTCGGCCGCTTACAGGACGCAATCGGATTTGAAGACGTTGAAACGGGGCATTATTATTTATGCAGGGATAAAAAAGCAGCCGTCACGCTTGCACCGCTGGGATGCGCGCTGTTACACGCACGGGAGTAGAGCGCTCAGGACAAAAAGCGCTGGCGATGCGATAAAAACAACGAATATCCGAAGGGAGAACAAAAGATGGCAAAGATAACGAAAGATATGCTGGTCGGCGAAGTATTGGCAATGGATGATTCGGTAGCGCCTCTGTTTCTGGAAATGGGCATGCACTGCCTGGGATGCCCGGGCGCGCAGATGGAAAGCCTGGAAATGGCATGCAAGGTGCATGAGGCCAGCGTGGACGATCTGGTCGCAAAACTGAACGCACATTTTGAGGGCAAATAACGCCCAACCTGCGGATAACTCTGTGGAAAAGCATGGATTTCGAGGGTAAAACGGGGGATAACCTGCATGAACAGGGACTGGAATGGCATATGACGTTATGCACAAGCTTCCCCGTTTTTCCCAGCAAGTCTGAAAAAAACGGCAGTTTGTGCTGACAGCCGTTTTTTTACTTTAAGCGCATGAATTTTACTTACAGGGTAAAGTGCTCTATAATAAAGGTAATTTATGGCTGAACTACAGGATGGGGCAGCACACAGGAGGTGGATGCGCCGTGGATACAATGGAGAAATACAATTATTGGCTGACACAGCCCAATCTGGATGCAAACCTGAGAGAGGAACTTACGGCCATGGCACGCGACGAGGTGCAAATAAAGGAATGCTTTTACCAGGACCTCGCGTTTGGCACGGCCGGACTGCGCGCAAAATTGGGCGCAGGAACCAACCGCATGAATGTCCATGTGGTTCGGCAGGCCACGCAGGGGCTTGCGCAAACGCTGCTGGAAACCGGGGCGGATGCATGTGAAAAAGGCGTAGCGATAGCGTATGATTCGCGCCACATGTCCAGGGAGTTTGCGCTTCAAGCGGCGCTGGTATTGTGCGCAAACGGCATAAAGGCATATCTGTACGACGGCATCCGCACGGTACCGCAGGCTTCTTTTACGGTGCGCAGCCTGGGCTGCGCGGGCGGCATCATGATCACCGCCAGCCATAATCCGCCCGAATACAACGGCTATAAGGTTTTTGACGAAACGGGCAGCCAGCTCGGGGTGGAATACAGCGACCGCGTGATGCAGGCCATAGAAAGTGTGGACGCGTTTACCGGCGTGCGTTTGATGGACGAGAAATCCGCGCGTGCCGGTGGGTTGTTGCATACCCTGGGCCCAGAGATGGACGAGCGTTTCTATGATACGGTGAAAAGCCTGTGCGTGTGTCCTGAAAACCTTGCGGCGGCCAGCGCGTTCAATGTTGTCTATACGCCCCTGCACGGCGCAGGATACATCCCGGTCACGCGCGTACTGGGCGACATGGGAATAAAGAGCCTGCATGTCGTTGAAAAGCAGGCTGCACCCGACGGGGATTTTCCCACGGTAAAGCTGCCGAACCCCGAAGACCCGCAGGCCTTCGCGCTCGCTGAGGAACTGGGCAGAAAAGTAGGCGCCGACCTGCTCATTGCGACCGACCCCGACGGCGACCGGCTGGGTGTTTCGGCCCGTACGAAAGACGGTGGATATGTCCTTTTAACCGGCAACCAGATCGGATGCATCATATTGGAGTACAAGCTCTGCATGCTCAGGCAGACGGGCAGGCTTCCCAAGGACGGGCGTGTCGTGCGCTCGGTGGTTTCGACCACGATGGCCGACCGGATATGCGAGGCGTACGGCGTGGTATGCGAAGAAGTGCTCACGGGCTTTCGGTTCATCGGTGAAAAGATCAACGCGTACGAGGCGGGCGGGGGCACGTTCCTGTTCGGTTTTGAAGAGAGCTACGGGTATCTTGTGGGTACGCATATCAGGGACAAGGACGCGGTGAGCGCCGCGATGCTTATTGTCGAGGCGGCGGCGTATTACAGCCGTGAAAAAGGTTTTTCGCTTTTGAGCGCGCTTCAGGATATGTATGCGCGTTACGGGTGTTACCTTGAAAAGGTCGGATCGAATGCCGCACCGGGTGCCGACGGGATGGAGCGCATCGCACAGGTCATGCAGGCTTTGCGCACGTCGCCGCCGCATTCCTTAGGCGGATTCGGGCTTATTGCTGTGCGTGATTATATGGAGGGAATGCGCACGGACGTAAAAACGGGTACACAAACGCCGCTCAAACAAGGCGAATCGAACATGCTGTATTTTGAACTGGAGAAGGATATGTGTGCATGTATCCGTCCCTCGGGCACGGAACCGAAGCTCAAGTATTATATCTATGCGCGCGGAAAGGACCCGGACCAGGCATGCCTGCGCTGTGAAACACTGTATAAGGGTGTGAAGGCGGCGATTGAATCGCTTCTGCATATTAAATAGGTTCATTTCAGATATTTTGGTCATGAGGAAATACATGTATTCAAAGAGTGAAAAATTATAAATATATGGTGTTGACAAAGAGGGCGTGTATTGGTAAGATAATAAAGTCGCCTGGAGGGCGGCAGCCGGAAGGCGGATAAGCAGTTTGAAAACTATACAGTACACCTGAAACGAAGGTAAGGACAAGAAGAAGCCAGAGAAGTCATTTGAGTTAAAAAGGACGAGAAGCTAAGAGCTGTGTGACCTGAAAAGAGGTTACACGGGGATTAAACGAATTTTAACAGAAGAGTTTGATCCTGGCTCAGGACGAA
>JBMOLJ010000003.1:0-2948 GCA_049324235.1 Bacillota bacterium | reverse complement strand
CGGCTACCGCGATAAGACCCAGTATCAACCCGTATTCGACCATGCCCTGTCCGTCTTCGTCCCTTAATACCTTCATGAGTTTTTTCATAATTCCTTCCCCCTTGTCAGTTATTGGTTGCTTTGGTGCGTCGAGCGTGAAAGATACACATCCTCCTCCCCTGTATGGAGAGGCGCCCCGTTACTCGGCAGCGGGGATCTTGGAGTTCGCAGAATCGAATATGCCCGAAATCTTGGGTCCGAGGATGATGAGCGCAGCGATGGCGGCTACCGCGATAAGACCCAGTATCAGTCCGTATTCGACCATGCCCTGTCCGTCTTCGTCCCTTAATACCTTCATGAGTTTTTTCATGATCCCTACCTCCTTGTTTTTTCTTTTAAAATGCCAGCGTCAGCGGAAACATAAGCGTTACCATCATGCCCAGTGAAAGCGGCGGGCCTATGGCTACTTTGGTTTTTAAATTCCCCCTTTTCGATATAATCAGATAAAGCGAATAAATCGCCAGAACAGCTGCCATTACCAGCGCCGCCTGAAGAATCCCGACAACACCCAGGCAAAAGCCGGCCGCCGCCGCGAGCTTGATGTCCCCCCAGCCGATACAGATTCCCAAACGGGAAGGGATGAGAAACAGGATAAGTCCTACGGCCAGCCCTTCAACGGCGGGAAGGAAAGCTGCCGGATCTCCCTGCATCGCGATCGCGCTCAGCCTGAGGATCAAAAGCGCCAGTATCAGTTCGTTGGGGATTTTGCGGATGCTGTTATCTACCGCCGAAAGACTGATGAGAACAAGGAATATCCCCATGTATTCGATGCCGATTACAATCTCACTGGTCCACAGCGCGATGACGCCGCACCCCACTGCTCCGGCCATTATCCATAGCGCCGTGCTCCACCGGCCGTTCAGAAAGGGGCTCTTTGTATCCTGGCCTACGCGGTTTTTAATCAGCAAACGGGTAAGATGGCGCATGCATTCTCCCAGCAACCCGCCCAGCAGGACGGATATCGGCAAAAGCAGATCCATTCGGACGCCCTCCTTCCATAGCGTTTATTACCGGAAAACAATAAACCGCAATCCGGTTTCCCCAAATTGCGGTACATCGATTGTCTTAAAGGTGCCCTGGTGATTTTTTCATCAAAGTATCGCTCAGGGCGCGGCCCGCCTATACCGGCTGGCCATACAAAGACATGCAACCCGCAACTTTATTTGAAACCGGCAGCCGCGGACGTATGGTCCTTTGGCCGCATGAATCCTGAAACTTTGTCCATCAGCTTGCAGCAGAAGTCCTGGCTATGCGGGAACACCGGGCAACGTTTGTCACGTGTCATATGCTGTCTAAAAGAAAAAGTGAAGGCAACCAACCAGTTTGCGGTCAGCTGCCTTTTGAATATCAAATAAGCCTTTTAACAAAAGCGTTTTTGATTCTACCGGCAACTGGCTGCCATAGGAACAAACCCCTTAGGCCCTGTAGCTTTGCGTCCCGCCCTTTCAGGCGGTTTGCCTTTTTCAATTAGAACACCATCATTATATGCACAGGTTATATACCTGTCAATGCTTCTGCTGTTGCTGTTTGTGAAAGTTCACAACCTGCTTTCCTGCATTTTCAAAAACGCATTGCAAATTCGGAGACTGTCTTTACGAGCATATCCATTTCCTCAAAGGTGTTATACATGCCGATCGACGCGCGCGCCGTGCCTTCGAGCCCGAAATGCCGCAATACAGGCTGTGCGCAGTGATGCCCGGCGCGTATCGCGATCCCGTGCTTATCCAGATATTCTGCGATGGCCGCTGGTTCCGCCCCGTCCAGGATGAAGGAAACGACGCTCGTTTTGCCGGGCGATGTGCCGATCAGGCGCATGCCCGGTATCTTTTGCATTTCGTGCATTAGGTACCGCGTCAGCTCCGATTCATGCTGCCGGACTCTCTCCATTCCCATGTTCTGCAGGTAATCGACGGCCGCGCCCAGCCCCACGGCATCCGCGATATTGCCGGTGCCCGCCTCGAATCTTTCGGGATGCCGCTTGTACGAAGTATGCGAAAAGCTGACGTTTTCTATCATGCCGCCCCCGCCCTGGTACGGCGCCATCCGTTCGAGCAGCTCCTGTTTCCCGTAAAGAACGCCGATACCGGTCGGCCCGTATGTCTTGTGCCCGGAAAAAGCGAAAAAATCGGCGTCCAGAGCCCGGACGTCTACCGGCATGTGGGGCGCGGACTGTGCCCCGTCGATAAGTATCAGCGCGCCGTGCCGGTGGGCGATATCGGCCATGCTGCGCACCGGGTTGACGGTCCCCAGCACATTGGACACATGCGCCGCGGCCACGATGCGCGTGCGCGGCGAAAAAAGCCATTCATACTGGTACAGGTCGAGCTCACCGCAGGCATTGATCGGCGCGGTTTTGATGAAGGCGCCTGTTTTTTCAGCCAGCATCTGCCAGGGTACGATATTGGAATGGTGTTCCATTTCCGTCAGGATAATTTCATCCCCGGCGCCTATGTTTGCGGCGCCCCATGCGGCCGCAACGAGGTTGATCGCCTCGGTCGCACCGCGCACGAATATGATCTCCTCTTTTGATCGGGCGCCTATGAACCGGCACACTTTTTCCCGCGCATCCTCATAGGCCCTTGTCGCCTGCCTGGCCAGCGCATGCGCCCCCCTGTGGATATTCGAGTTGTATTCGCTGTAATAGCGGCTGAGCGCGTCGATCACGCATTGCGGTTTCTGCGTCGTCGCGGCGTTGTCGAGCCATACCAGCGGTTTTCCGTTCACCTTTCGCGCCAGTATGGGAAAATCCGACCGTATGGTGTACGGAAAGGCTGTCTGCCTTGAACCGCCCGCCGCCTGAGGGTCACATAGAAAATAATATATGCCCTCCTGTGACGCCATCTGCTCCATTTCCTGCATTCTACCGGCCGCTTGCGTATATCCCTCGCGGGCCGGCGGCTTAACAGCCG
>JBMOLJ010000002.1:0-24927 GCA_049324235.1 Bacillota bacterium | reverse complement strand
GACTTTGGTGCACAGCTTGCTGTGCACCACTACCGCAGCAATAACCGCCCCATGCGCCCCCTCCAGTATAGCTCCCCCAGGGAGTTCCTCCGTGCTTACACTGTCCTAAATGTTTGACAATCCTACACTTTGACGGACAAACTATTGGCATCATGATTGAAACGCTGTGTAAATAGTGCTATAATCAGAAGCCAAAACCTGGAAGCATAATTAATGGATATCTTACAGCCCAGAGCTGCATATACAAACCATGGAGCGGGGAGATAATAGCTTGTGAGAAGGTACGTTTTTTCCGGCAATATCAATGTAATACGGAAGCTGTCCTATGACGTGGTGATAGCCGGGAGCGGCGTGGCAGCCCTTTATGCCGCGCTGAGCCTGGACGAGCATCTTACCTGCGCCCTGATCAATAAGGCGGGGCGCGAGGAAAGCAACTCCATCTACGCGCAGGGCGGTATCGCCGCCGTTATCCAGAATACGGACAATACGCAGGACCATTTCAAGGATACGCTTTTCAGCGGGGCCGGCCTCTGTAACGAAGAAGCCGTCAGGGTTCTGGTACAGGAAGGGCCTGCGGACATAGAAAAATTGATACAATTGGGCGTCCCCTTTGACACGGACCCGGATGGAAACATCCAGGTCACCCGCGAGGGAGCGCACAGCCACAACCGTATCCTGCACTGCGGCGGCGACGCAACGGGCTATCACCTGACCAAAACGCTGATGGCTGCCGCGTCCAGCCGGAAAAACATTACGATTTATGATTACGAGTGCCTCAGCGATATCTGCACTGACGATAACGGCAGGGTCAACGGGATCGTTACGATTGACGGGGACGGTATGTTCACCTTTTTCTCTACCGCAAACGTGATTATCGCTTCGGGCGGGATAGGCCGGATTTACCGGAAAAGCACAAATGCGTACACCCAGACGGGGGACGGGATTGCCACCGCCATGCGTGCAGGCGCAAAAGTGGAAAACATGGAATTTGTGCAGTTCCATCCCACCGCGCTCATCCACCCCGATAAAAACGGGCGCTATTTTCTGATCTCCGAGGCCCTGCGCGGCGAAGGCGCGGTCCTTCGGAACCGGCGCTGGGAGCGTTTCATGTGCGAGGCGCATCCCATGGCTGATCTTGCGCCGAGGGACATTGTCACGCGCGCCATCATCTGGGAGATGAAAAACCATGACCTGCCCAACGTCTATCTTGACATCACCAGCAAATCCAGGACTTTTCTGGAAAACCGCTTCCCCACCATTTACCACGAATGCCTGCGCCGCGATATCGATATCGCGGTGGACTGGATTCCCGTCGTTCCTGTCCAGCATTATTTTATGGGCGGCATCGCAACCGACCTCAATGGCCGGACCAACATAGAGGGCCTCTACGCATGCGGGGAGGCGGCGAATACCGGCGTGCACGGCGCAAACCGCCTGGCAAGCAATTCCCTGCTCGAATGCATCGTGTTCGGACGGCGCTGTGCGGAGCATATTAACGGTTCCCGTATGTCCGCCCCGGCCGTTCCCGGCATAGAACGGTATAAGGAAGCCGAAACAGCCGTTGACCTGGGCACTATCCGTACGAACATACGTTATACGATGACCAAGAAAGGCGGCATCATCCGCAATAAAACCATTCTCACCGAAGCCATAGCAGAGATAGGGGCGTATTTTGACACGCTGCAAAGCCTGCCCATGAAGTCCGATAACCGGATCATCATGCTGAACATGGCAACCGTGGCGCTGGCTGTACTGCGGGCCGCCCTAAAAAGGGAGAAAAGCGTGGGCGCCCATTACCGCAGTGATGAAATAAAGGAAAGGGCTGAGAAACAATAGATATTCGCTTGATTGATCCGTTGCTTGCCGCTTCGCTTCAGGAAGATATCGGAACAGGTGATATAACCACACAGTCCACCATCCCCGAAGCTACTGTGATAAGCGGACACTTTATAGCAAAAGAACCGGGTGTGGTCTGCGGACTGCCCGTTGCAGCACGCGTTTTTGCGCTCGTTGATACACGCATTGTGCTTAAACCCTGCGTTTCCGACGGGGACCTTGTTGAAAAAGGCTCGGTGATAGCTGAGATATCGGGCCCGGCACGCGGCATCCTCACCGGCGAGCGCGTCGCGCTGAACTTCCTGCAGCGCCTGTCGGGCATCGCTACGCGCACGCGCCATTGCGTGGACGCCGTCCGGGGTACGCAGGCGAAAATCGCCGACACGCGTAAGACCACGCCGGGGCTTCGCGTGCTGGAGAAATACGCCGTCAAGACCGGCGGAGGCGTGAACCACCGCTTTAACCTTGCGGACGGGGTGCTCATCAAGGACAACCATATAGGCGCGGCGGGCAGCATCACGAAAGCGGTGGAAGCGGCCCGCAAAACGGCGCCGCACACACTAAAAATCGAGGTCGAAGTTGAAAACTTCGATATGATTGACGAGGCGCTTGCGTGCAAGGCCGACATCATCATGCTTGATAACATGACGCTCGAAGAAATGGCGCAGGCCGTTGACCGCATAGGCGGCCGCGCGATAGTGGAAGCCTCCGGCAACATGGGCGACAGGGACCTTCTGGCGGTCGCAAAGACTGGCGTTAATATCATCTCGATCGGCGCGCTGACGCATACCGTGCACGCGATGGATATCAGCCTGCGCTTTCAAAAAGAGGGCGGCTGAGCGAAAACGTCAAAAATGTCCTGCCATGGTTTCATGCAGAACATTTTTAAATCAACATTTTATTTCTTGCTCTTCGGATTGAATATAACGGATGCGAGATACCCGAACAGGACCGCGGCCGTTATTCCGGCCGCCGTAGCCGAAAGCCCGCCGGTTATCGCCCCCACGATCCCCTCCTGCTTTGCAGCTTCCATTGCGCCTTTGGCCAAAGCGTATCCAAATCCGCTCAAAGGAACCGTCGCGCCCGAACCGCCGATGGCAACAACCGGCTGGTAAATCCCGAATATGGTTAATACCACGCCCGCGCTTACAAACATGACCAGTATGCGCGCGGAAGTCAGGTTCGTCTTGCTCAGCAAAACCTGTCCAATGGTGCAGATCGCTCCTCCTATCAGAAAAGCGTATAGATACTCCATGCCTTATCCCTCCTCACACGCTGCAAATGCAACCGCATGCGCTATCCCGGGCACGCTTTCGCCCTGCAGGGAGCTTGTCGGGCTCAAAAGCGCTCCCGTGGATACCAGGAGGAGGTTTTTTACGGAAGCATCCATGAGTTGTTTCAGGAAATACGCGCTGAAAACGACGGCGGAACAGCCGCAGCCGCTCCCGCCCGACTGTACGTCCGCGTCATCTGCATAGATCTCTATTCCGCAATCCGCGTGGTTCGACGATATGTCAAACCCCCGCTGTTTGAGGAGCTTTATCAGCACCTCGCTGCCGTGGTGCCCAAGATCGCCGGTCACGATATAATCATAATCCTTAGGCGCCTTTGAGGTTTCCAGCAGATGCGTCGCAATGGTGTCCGCCGCCGCTGGGGCCATCGCCGCGCCCATATTGTTCGCGTCCTTAATCCCCCAGTCGATGACTTTTCCCAGCGTACAATGCGTGAGTTTCGGGCCCTTGCCCGCATTTTTCAATACGCATGCGCCTGCTGCGGTCGTCGTGTGCTGCGAAGTCGGCGGACGCCCCGTACCCAGTTCCAGCGGTGTGCGGTACTGCCGTTCCGCGGTAGAAAAATGGGTGGACGTCGCAGCTACCACACAGTCCATGCCTTTGCTCCCGATGAGCAGCCCTCCAAGCAGCAAGCCCTCGCTGAACGTCGAACAGGCGCCGTATATCCCTAAGAATGGCATATTCAGTTCGCGCGCCGCGAAACTGGAAGAAATGATTTGGTTCAACAGGTCGCCGCCGATCAGGCAGTCGACATCGTCCATCTGCGTATTGCATTTTTCAAGCGCTGTTTTCACCGCGAACTGGAACATTTTATTTTCGGCTTTTTCCCATGATTTCTGATTGAACAGGTCATCCTGCAAAACTTTGTCAAAGTAATTCCCAAGCGGCCCCTGGCCTTCCATTTCGCCTACGATGCTGCCCCCGGCGATTGCGAAAACATCGGTCAGCGCAAAGGTCCGCTTTCCCAGTCTCTCGATCATTTTTGCGCATCACCCCTAAAATAAAATTGCCGCGATTCCGGCCACTACGGAAAGAATGATGCCATAGACCAGCACGGGCCCGGCTATGCTGAACATCTTGGCGCCCACGCCCAGCACATATCCCTCGCGTTTAAACTCCATCGCCGGAGCCACGATGGAGTTTGCAAAACCCGTAATGGGGACGATGGAACCGGCTCCGGCAAATTTCCCTATGATGTCATATACGCCCAATCCCGTTAAAAAAGCTCCTGTGAACACCAGGATCACCGTTGCCAGCATGGACGCCTGGTCCTTTGTAAGCCCCAGGACATCCATGCCCAGGTTATTGAGGGCCTGCCCGATAGCGCATATCAGTCCGCCGACCAGGAATGCGCGCGCGCAATCGAATAACAGGTTTCCTTTTGGCATATTCTTTTGTATGTAAGCCTCGTAGTTCTCGGGCTTCAATATGGGGTCCATGCCGTTCACCTCTTTTTTAAATACAATTTCTCCGTATATTGTTTGAACCGGACTTCCTTTTCACCGGGATTCTGCGTGTTCATCAGGTCGGCAAGCGGCATTGTCTGATATGTTTTCTTTTGCATGTCCATTCCTTCTTTATTTCCACAGTTGCGGAAACAGCCAATACATGATTGACCCTGCAATCTTGCCGATCACTAACAGTATCAACACGGCTTTCATTGCATCCGACGGTACTATTTTACCCAAACTCGCCGGAAATAAATCCAGCGTCTCGGCAAGCGCCATGAGCAGTATGCCCACATACGCCCCGCAGAACATGAAAACAACGGCGTTTGTCCAGGCAGGCAGGTCCAGTGTGACGCCGAAAAGTGAGCCAAGGCAGGTAAAACCTAGACCGGCTGCAAAAACAGCCGCCCAGACATTGATCCCCCATTTCATACCCGAGAGCATTGAAAAGCGCGGCAGGATATCCAGTATGGTCACGATAAGCATGGCCGCGGCGCTCACCAGCAGTCCCTGTCCCAACCCTGCAAAAATAAGGATTGCGCGTTCAACCATCCTTTGTCTCTCCGGCTTCATTTTTCTGGAGGTATTTTTCGACCTTGTCCCTGTACTCCTGTTCTTCCAACTCAAAAAGGTTCGGGTTGGTCCGTTTTTTCCCTATACCGGTGAAGAAGAGCACGCCAAGCCCAATCCCGATGGAATACGGAATGCTGATCCACAGCGCACTTGTGTTCCCATCGCCCGTGATCAGAGTGGAGATCATCGCATGTACTCTGGGCATATCCACATCCGCATGAAAATTCATAAGCGTGAGCGCGCCGCCGAAGAACAGCAGCATCGCGATGACAACTACAGCCAATACGGCAAACGGGCGCTTTTTCCGCTTTGCCGGTATTCCCTGGACCATACATTTCTGTTCGCCTATCATTTGGATATTGGTGCCCTGCGGCAAAACCTGCGTCAGGGCCTGCACAACCTGAACCGGAAGTACGGCCCGCCATCCCGGCTGGACCGCGCCGAGCTGAACATTCTGAAAAGGCGCCACGCTCTCTTTTTCCATAAACAAATGCGCCACGTCCCCGACATACAGATCCGTCAGTTGCGTTTTTTTTACGCTGGCTTTCAGGCCAACATAGAGTACAGCCAACTTCCTCCCTCCCCGCACCGTACGAACACGCTGCCATAAAGCGTATGCCCGGATTGAAGCAGCACGGCGACAAGAAAACATAACAATATTAATTCGACGCAAATCATCAGCAGAACACTGATAACAACGTATTTTTTATACGCGTTCTTATTGTCCATGGTTTATTTTGTGAAATGGAAACCGGATAATGCTTGAAATAAAATGCAGTTCAGGAAAAAAATGTATAGAGCAAAGAAGCCGATTTGAATACACGGTCCAGATGATACTGCGTATAGGACACCAGCAAAGGCAAAAGATTCGCGGGAATTTTCGGATGCATCGGCAGCGCCGGGATATCTTCCGCGTGTGCGTGCGATAAAGCGCGCATTGCGTCCAGAAGCGCGGGATGTATCGGCCTGCTCTCTGCGCAAAGCCCATTGCAGCCCGTACAGACGACGCCGCCTGAAGGTATGGAAAAATGCGTATGATCTATTTTTGAATGGCAGCGCACGCATTCGCCCAGCTGCAGGCCGAAGCCGAGTATCCGCATGGCGTGTACCAGCACATAATCCGTAACGCGCGCGATATCCGTATCCGCATGGCAATAGAGCGCAAGCGCGCGCATCAGCAACGCGTAGAGCGGCTCATTCGGCTCGTCGGAAACAATGACCGCTTCCATCATATTCGCGATAAAGGCCGCGTGCATCATGGCTTCGGGATTGTTCCTTAAGTCATAGCTGCTCTGCCGGACGTCCGCCTGCGAAAGATAATAGCGCGTCCCCCTTGCATAGAGCAGGTACTCCCCCTCGGCGAAGAGCTCGCAGCCTGCGCGCCAGCGCGCGTTCGTGCGCCGCACGCCCCGCGCGGAAACGGTGATACTGCCTCTTTCGCGGGTAAACAGCGTCAATATGCGGTCATAATCACGGTAGTTTACGGTGCGCAGGACTACGCCCGTTACTTTTATGGGTGCCAAATCTGCCCCTGCTTTCTGTAATAACGAATACGGTCTTTTTTACGGATTATTTGTATCCCAGTTCGCGGATGAAGTTTTCGCTGTTGCGCCAGCCCTCCTGCACCTTCACCCACAGATTCAGGTAAACGCGCGCATCCAGCAGGAACTCGATATCCGCGCGCGCAAGCTCGCCGATTTTTTTGAGCATGCTCCCGTGCTTTCCGATGATGATCGCCTTATGGTTGGGCCTTTCACAATATATTGTCGCGAATATCTCTACCAGGCCGTCGCGTTCGCGCTGTTTCATCTGCTGTATCTCCACGCCTATCCCGTGCGGGACTTCCTCCTGCAGCAGCTGAAGCGCCTTTTCGCGTATGAATTCGGCTGCAAGCACGCGCTCGGGCTGGTCGGTTATCATGTCGTCCGGGAAATACTGCGGCCCCGGCTCGAGGTAATCCTTTAAAATATTTATCAACAGATCGACATTCGTGCCCTTCAGCGCCGAAACAGGTATAATATGGGATACAAAATCGAACGCCTGCAAGCTTGCAAGCAGCGATACCATCTGTTCGCGGTCCACAGCGTCGGACTTGTTGACCGCTACTATGACGGGCGTCTTCACCGAAGCAAGCCTGCCTAATACATCCTTGTCCCGCGGGCCGAGCGGACGCGTGCCGTCCAGCACCAGGACGATGGCGTCTACGCGGTCGGAGGCCTGCGTAGTTTCGCGCGCCATATACTCGCCCAGTTTGTTGCGGGGTTTTTGCAGGCCGGGCGTGTCGATAAAGATGATCTGGAAGCCGTCACCGCTCAATACGCCCTGAATATTCGAGCGCGTGGTCTGCGGCTTGTCCGATACGATCGCTACCTTCTGCCCGACCATCCTGTTCAACAACGTGGATTTGCCCACATTGGGGCACCCGATAATGGATATAAACCCTGCCTTGAACGTTTCCCTCTCATTCATCGGTGTTCTCCTTTTCCCCCGCCCTGTACAAAAACGCATGCGGGAGCAGCTCCTTGGCCGGATACGCCTCGAACGCGCCTTCGCGGTTGGCGCAAAGCACGCGTGCGTCCGGCGCGAATTCCGTGATGACCTGCCTGCACGTTCCGCAGGGAAACGCAGCTTCTTCGCTGTCCGAAGCGATGGCGACATGCGTAAAGCTTTTTTCCCCGGCTGCCAGGGCGGTATACATCGCAACGCGCTCGGCGCAGCACGTCGCGCTGAATGTGGTGTTTTCAATATTACAGCCGGTATATGTTTTTCCGGATTCCGCACGTACGCATGCCCCCACGCGGAAACGGGAATAGGGCGCGTAAGCGTTCTCCCGCGCCCTGAGCGCCATATCTACCAGTTTTTTATCGTCCATCTGCAAAAATCCCTTCTTTCAGGCAAACAGCAGCGTGCTCGCCTGATACATTACTACTGTGAGCAGTACGCCGATAACGGCGCCGAGCAGCACTTCCAAAAACGAGTGGATGCCGCTTTCCATCCTGCTCTCGGCCACCAGAAGCGCCATGATCGCGCCGAACGTTGTGGTAATCGGTTCTTTGCTCACAAAAGCCACAGACGTAAACAGCGCGAACGCGAGCGCGGTATGCCCGCTGGGCAGTCCCCCGCGCAGATACGTGCCCTTTTTCCCGCCCGATTTGATCATCACAACGGCTAAAAAGACGACCACCAGGCTGCCCAGTGTGATGTATATCGGGAGGCTGCGCACGTAATTGAGCGAAAAGGAAGAGAAACGGATGATCTTATCAAAGAAAATGATGTATCCTACGATGAGCGCGCAGAGGGAAGCGATGAGTACCGCTCCGGCAGCGATATTTTTCGCCGTCTTAGCCAGCGGATGGTACTCTTTCGTAACCATATCGACAAGCGCTTCCACCGTCGTATTGACCATTTCCGCGAACAGCACGAAAAATATGGTAAGCACCAGTATGAGCATCTCACTTTTTGTAATGTTGAAAAACACGCCCATCATGATTGCAATGATAGCGATGATAAAATGGATGCGCATGTTCCGCTGCGTGCGGAAGCAGTGCATGATGCCGCTGATGGCGTAATTGAAACTGTTAAGAATGCGTTTTAACATCATGTTTCCCCTTGATCAGCGCTCCAGGCCAAGACCGCTTAGAATCCGCTCCTGCAATGCAAACATTTCCTGCTCCTGCATAGGCGTCTCATGGTCAAACCCTATCAGGTGGAGCATGCCGTGCACTACCATGAACCCAAGCTCCCTCTCGAAACCGTGCCCGAATTCCTGCGCCTGCCGCCGCACGCGCTCCAGCGATATCGCAATATCACCCAGCAGCAGCCCGCCCGAACCGTCCGAATCCGCGTCAGAATAGATGGGCTGCAGCGGACGCCTGTACTCGAGCAGCGGGAAAGAAAGCACGTCCGTGGGCACATCGATTCCGCGGTGCTGCAGGTTAAGCTGTTTTATTCCCGCATCGTCCGTTAATACAAAGTCTACCGTGGCTCCGTGTCCAAAGCCGGCGCCGGTCAGGGCCTGTCGGGCGGCCTGGCAAATGAACGCGCGCATGTTCTCATCCACTTCAACGGCTGATTGCAGGTCATCTATTTCTATATGCATATTCTGTCCTCATTTTCGTTTTTCAGCCCGCTCATAGGCGCGCACGATCCTCTGCACCATCTCGTGGCGGACAACGTCCTTGGGGGTGAGCGTAACGACATCCAGGCCTTCTATGCCCTTTAGCGTCTGCATGGCATGCCGCAGCCCCGAAGCACGGTCAGCGGGGAGGTCGGTCTGCGTTATATCTCCCGTTACCACCACTTTCGAGCCTTCACCAAAGCGCGTAAGGAACATCTTCATCTGCTCAATGGTGCAGTTTTGGGCCTCGTCCAGTATGATGAACGAATCGTTGAGCGTACGTCCGCGCATATAGGCAAGCGGCGCAACCTCAATGGCGCCGCGTTCCAGCAGCTTCCTGAATGTTTCATCGCCCAGAAAGTCGTAGAGCGCGTCATAGAGCGGCCGCAGGTACGGATCCACCTTATGCTGCATATTCCCGGGCAAAAACCCCAGCTTCTCGCCCGCCTCCACGGCGGGACGGGTAAGGATGATGCGCGAAATGTCTTTATTTTTAAAGGAGAGAACCGCCATCGCCACCGCCAGATACGTTTTCCCGGTGCCTGCCGGGCCTACGCCCAGCACCACGGTATTGTCGCGGATGGCTTGTATGTATTTGCGCTGTCCCAAAGTCTTGCAGCGCACCGGCCGCCCTTTCTGCGTTATGGCTACGACGTCCGACATCAGCTCGCCCACGCATTCGCCGCGGCCCTCCTTGACGAGGTCTATCGCATAGCGTATGCGGCCTTTGTCTATGTCTTCCTTCCTGCGGATCATGTCCAGCAGGCGGCGCATCACCTCAGCGGCGACTTCAGCCATTTCCTCCGAACCGATGATGCTGATTTCCCGCTCCCGCGCGTTGATGACCACATTCGTTTCGGATTCGATGATCCGTACGTTCTCGTCGAATTTCCCGAACAGCGCTATCAACTGCTCGATAGTGTCCACCGATAACGCCCGCTCCACAGCCTGTCCTGACTGTGCTCCTTTCAGTTCCAAACTTTTTCCTCCTTACGGGGTATTCAGCTTTACGACCTTGCCGATTTTCTCAAGCGTTTCCACGCGCACCTCGCAGACCAGCCTGCCTGACTCTATACTAAAGACATAGTCGCGGTTCTTGATCAGCGCGTCCGTGGGCAACTGCGGTTTCATTGCTTCCCACGCTTTCGTCTTTGCCGCTATCTTCAATTCTTCCACGTCGGCCGGGACCTTCTCGATATTCTGCTCGTAATAACGCACCGCTTTAACCTGTGCCTTTACAAAAAGGCCTTCACCGATGAGGTCGTACGTCACCGTTTCCTTGCGTGAGTTCTTATAAGGGTCCGCCTCATCGTCGAGCGGAATCTCCCATCCGCCTATGTATAAATACCGTACCGTATGGATTCGCCCTGTATCGGTTGCGTTTATTGTTTCGGCGGGCAGCGATGCTTTCGCCGAATACCAGACGCGCCCCAATACCTCGCCCTGTGCGTGCACGTAGCGCGCGGGCTTGTCTCCGTATTCAAAGACGCCGCTGATAAGCTCCTGGCCCTGTGTAACCGTCTCCCCGTCCTTCACCGCGCGTTTGCCCTCGAGGACAGTCATCGAGCTTACGACGGCGTCCTTTATGGCTATAACGTGCGTTGGCGTCTGCGTATCGGTCAATTCGGGAACTTCGTCCCCTTTGACGACCTCTATGCTCAGCTTAACGCCCGAGAGACGCGCACAGGCCCAGACAACATCCTCGTTTTTCACGATAAGATTGTCTTCGATCTCCCTGAGGCGAATCGCGTTGCTGAACATCCCCACGTGTACGCCCTGGTCGTTAAGCTGTTGCATGTATACCGCCTGATCGTTTGCCGAGACGCCGATAAACTCGATTGACCACACGTAGGAAGAGAGCAGGTAAATCAGTGCAACGGCCATGACAGCACCGGCCAACAGGAACTTCCTGAACCTGAATCGCGTAAAAAGGAACAACGCTCCCTGACGCCGCTTTATCGAAACATGGCAGCCTGTGCGCCGGACTACTTTTCTCAGACGCGGGAAGTCCCTGACGCCAACCTTGGCGAACATCACGGTACGGGTTTTTCTGCTGATCCCCCATATGCCGATCTTTTCGAGCATGCACAGGTTCAGGAAACGCTCCAGATGCAAGCCTTCGATTTTAATCATAACATATCCCCTGAGGGAATGCCATATCCTCATAAACGGCTCCTCACCGCCTTATTCAGGCCATTGCATTTGGCTGATATGTCCGCTGATCATGATTTCCTCGGTACTGAGCTGCTCGAGTTCCAGTCCCTGGCCCGCTATGCTCACCGTACCGTCCTTGGTGGCAACCCGGATCAGCGATTCATGGTATTCCAATATGCCTTCATGGTTTTCGATGAGCAGGCTGGAATTCCCCACGATCATATACCGCGGCAAATCAAGAACGGCGTCTGCCGGAAGCTCGAATATATTTGTAAGTTTAATTTTCACCTTTTCGGGCGTCGGTTTCATCCGTTTCCCTCCAAGCATATTCTACATATCCTTATGCTTTGAAAAACGGCCGCATGATAGAGGACAAACGCATCGGGGCAAATAAAAAAGAGCCAAGACAAGCTCAGCTCTGTTTTTGATCGAATTATTATGTTCGCCTTTGTCATGCCCTTGTAAAACATATGTTACGGTTTGAATCGGGGAAGAGGGTTTGTTCTCCCTGTAGGTACCATCTAATATTTCCGTTTGCGGGCCGCTTCGGCCTTCTTCTTTCTTTTAACGCTGGGTTTCTCATAGTGTTCCCGCCTGCGGATTTCTGCCAGGACGCCGGACCGTGCGCATTTGCGTTTAAAACGCTTCAATGCACTTTCCAAAGTCTCATTCTCGCCAACACGGATTTCGGACATTTATTCTTCCCCCCCTCCACTTTCAGCAGTCGGGCATGACGGCTTTCGTAAAACTCGTTCCTATTATACTCCAGCCGATTTTGTGATGTCAATATGCATAAATTCACGCCTCAGCCCGGGGGCCATGCCATCTTCCTCCGGCCGAGCAGATGAAAATGCAGATGATTCACCGTCTGGTACCCGTCTTTTCCGGTATTCACGACCACGCGGTGGCCGGTTTCCTCCAGTCCCAGCTCCTTTGCGATTTCGGCAAGAACCGAAAGCGTTTTTGCAACCAGACCGGCATCGGCGCGCACAGCCGCAGCCAGGTTGTCATAATGCAATTTGGGTATGACCAGAACATGCACCGGCGCCTGCGGATTAATGTCCTTAAACGCCAAAACCTGTTCGTCCTCATACACTACGTCCGACGGTATCTCTTTGTTCACGATCTTACAAAAAAGGCAATCTTTCAACGGTTTTCCACTCCTTCCATACGCGTTTGTAGGCTTGTATGCGTGCGCTAGTCAACCAGTTCACCGTATAAAACGTCTTCACACACCTGTTTCATCAGCACTGAAGATAAGGTCCCCGTGGCGTTTTGCGTACCAGGCGCGCGGACGCGCACATACCGGGATGTGTACCCTTCCAGAAGCCCGTCCTCGAATGTTTCCCACAACACATCCTGCACCTGTCCGATCTGCCTGTGCATGAACGCCTGCTCGTGTTCCTTGCCCAGCGTAATTAATTTGCCGACGCGCTCTTCCTTTACGCTCCTGGGCACCTGCAGGTCCATGGCGGCTGCGTCTGTACCCGGGCGTTTCGAATACGGAAACACATGGCATCGCGCAAACCCTGTCTTTTTGACAAACGCCAGAGTTTCCTCGAATTCCTCCTCGGTCTCACCCGGAAACCCTGCCATGATATCGGTCGTAACGGCGCATCCGGGAAACGCTTCGCGCAGCGCGCTGACGCGGCCTGCAAACGCCTCCGTAGTATATCCGCGGCGCATGCGTTTAAGCACGGCATCGCTGCCGCTCTGGAGCGAAAGATGAAAATGATCGCACAGTCTGGGCAGAACGCGCAGCCTTTCGATCCACGCACCGGTGAGCGAAAGAGGTTCGAGTGAACTTAAACGTATCCGTTTAATGCCTTCAATCTCATGGACCGCTTCGATCACATCCACAAGGCGCAGGCCATCGTGCAGATCCGTTCCGTAGGAGGCGACATGTATACCGGTCAGCACAACCTCGATACACCCGCTTTGCGCAAGCGCCTCTGCCTCGCGCACCACATCAGCTACCGGACGGCTGCGCACAGGCCCCCGCGCAAACGGTATGATGCAGTAGCTGCAAAAACGGTTGCATCCGTCCTGTATCTTGATATACGCATGCGTGTGCGCAGGTTTTTTGGTGACCAGCAGGCTCTCGTATTCCGAAACGTCCGCAAAGCCCTCCACTGCAAGCACCGGCCCGCCTGTCTCAAACGCGCGACCAACTAAGCCGTCGATCCGGTCTTTGTGCCTCGTTCCCAGCACCACTTTAACACCCGGGAGCTGTATAAGCTCGTCTGCGGCGCGCTGCGCATAGCATCCCGCCACGGCAATCACCGCATCGGGATTCGTACGGTGCGCCTTGCGCACCATCTGCCGCGTCTTTTTATCGCCCGTTCCCGTAACTGTACACGAATTGATGACATATACATCCGCCTTGTCCGAAAATTCAACCACATCATAACCGGCGCGTTCCATGCTCTCGGTCATAGCCTGCGTCTCGTATTGATTCACTTTGCATCCAAGCGTACAGAAAGCCGCTTTTTTCATCGTTTTCCCCGTTTCGTATGTAAGACAGCTTCATAGCTGCTAATCGTATGAAAAAACACTTGCCGGCAGCAAGGGTCCGCAAAAGTTCTTTGTATCGTTTATATCCGCTGGCATTTTACTTAGGGCATCCTGCGTATGTTGCCCGCATCGCGATCCATTCTCCCATCTCCATGCGCTCTTTAACAGCAAGCCCCGCCCGGTCAAGCGCCGCGCATACGTCCGGCTCCCTATCCTTTATGATACCGGAGCAGATCATTTGCGTATGTGCATGCATCACTTCGGATGCATGCCTGACAACCTCGATGACCGCATCCGCCACGATATTGACCGCGAGGATATCCACCTTGGCATAGGGCTTGTCCAGCAAATCCCCCTGCACAACCTTTATCCTCTTTTGCAGACCGTTGAGCGCAACGTTTTCCCTGCACACGCGCACCGCCACCGGGTCTTTGTCGATCGCGATGATTTTTTTCACACCCAGCCGTGCGGTACACAGCGACAGTATGCCGGTTCCACAGCCCACATCCAGCATGGTGTGCCCGGGCTGGACGGTTTTTTCCAGCATCTGCATACACATCACGGTTGTCTCATGCGTCCCGGTGCCAAAAGCCATGCCGGGGTCCAGATGGATGACAATTTCCTTGTCTCCGGGCTGGTAGTGCTCCCATGTGGGGACAACAACCAGGTTTTCCCCGACTTTAATGGATGTATAGTATTTTTTCCAGGCATTTGCCCAGTCATCCTGATGGACTACGCGTGTTGCAATGCGGCCGCTTCCGACGTTCCAGTCCTCATCCGACAGCTCAAGGAGGTCTTCCATGCGGTATTTTATCTGGTCCAGACGCCCCCTCAGCTCTTCGTCGCGCGGCAGATAGCAGATCACACGCACTTCCCCGCAAAGATCGCTGTGTATTTCCGGGTCGATATAGTCCCACTCGCTGTCCGAGTGCTGGTGCAGGATAACATCCTGCGCGTCTTCGATGGATACTCCGTCGGCTCCGGCTTCCATCATTACTTCCGCAACCGCATCCCCTGCCTGCGTGGTCGTGTATACCGCTACTTCCAAATAGTCCATGCTCCCGCCTCCAGCTTCAAATGACAGGCTGCCAATTACCCGTTAAACACATCCTTCACTTTACCGAAAATCGTCTTATCTTTCGCGTGTTTGTGCTTCTCCTGTCCCGGCCTATCACTGCCCAGCAGCGCATCAAACTGCTCCAGAGCCTGCTTTTGCTCGGGAGTGAGCTTTTGGGGCACTTGCACGTTCACCTGCACGTACAGGTCGCCGTAGCTGTTATGGTTCAAATGCTTGATTCCCTTGCCCTTGAGGCGGAACGTCGTTGCAGGCTGCGTACCTTCGGGGATCTTGTAGCGCACCTTTTCGTCCAGGGTCTCGACTTCGATCTCCCCGCCCATCGCAGCCCGCGCAAACGAAATCGGCATTTCGTAGAACAGATCATATTCCCTGCGTTTAAACAGCTTATGCGGCTTCACATGCACCACGACGCGCAGATCGCCCGGCGGCCCGCCCTTGGCCCCGGCCTCGCCCTCCCCGCTCAAAGAAAGCACCTGCCCGTCGTCGATCCCCGCGGGAACGTTGATGGAGATGATGCGCTTTTTGCGCACAATCCCCGAACCGTTGCACTTTTTGCACTTTTCCTTGATTATCTTTCCCGTGCCGTTGCAGCTCTGGCACTCGTCAACGCTCACAAAACGCCCGAACACCGTGTTTTGCGTGGTCTGAACCTGCCCCGTTCCGTTGCATACGACACAGGTGACAACGTCCGAGCCCTTTTTCGCGCCGCTGCCGTCGCATTCAACGCACTTTTCGGTGCGCTGAAACTCCAGATCATGTTTTACGCCGAACGCGGCTTCCTTGAACTCTATGGTCAGATCATACCGGATATCACGCCCGCGCATCGGGCCGTTGCGCTGCCTGCCTGAACGGGAGCCAAAGATGCTGCCGCCGAAGAAAGACTCGAACACGTCTTCAAATCCGCCAAATCCGCTAAAGCCTCCCGCGCCCCCCGTGCCGTCGAAGGCAGCATGCCCGAACTGGTCGTACTGCCGCCTTTTCTGGCTGTCGCTGAGCACCTCGTACGCTTCGTTCACTTCTTTGAACCTGTGTTCGGCAACCTCATCTCCCGGGTTGATGTCGGGATGGCATTCTTTTGCCTTTTGCCGGAACGCTTTTTTTATCTCCGCTTCCGACGCATCCCTCCTGACGCCCAGCACCTCGTAATAATCCTGTTTTGCCAAGGTTCCACCGCCTCGCTATCCCTGCAAAAGCCAAAGCACTATCATAGGAATGGCACTTTGGCTTTCGTAATTTTGGTTTTTATGTATGCCTCTTAGCTGTTCTTATCGTCGTCCACCACTTCATAGTCGGCATCCACAACGTTGGGGTCGCCTGTCTGAGAGTTGCCTCCGGCCGCCTGCTGGCCCGCAGATGCGCCCGCTCCCTGCGCCGCTGCCGCCTCCTGCTGATAGACCTTTCCGAACACTTCATACGATACGCTCGACGTTTCCTCCGTGGCCTTTTTGATCGCTTCGGCATCCGATCCTTCCATCGCTTTTTTCAGCGCTGAAAGCTTATCCTCGATGCGCTGTTTATCTGCCGCATCGATTTTTTCTCCCATCTCACGCATACTCTTTTCGGTCTGATAGATCAATGATTCAGCCTGGTTGCGCATCTCCACTTCTTCTTTGCGCTTCCTGTCTTCCTCGGCATACTGCTGCGCTTCACGCACCAGCTTATCGATCTCGTCTTCCCTGAGGTTTGTGGACGCCGTTATCGTCACCTTTTGCTCGTTGCCGGTCGCCAGGTCCTTGGCCGACACGTGTACAATGCCGTTTGCATCGATATCGAACGTGACTTCTATCTGCGGTATGCCCCGCGGCGCCGGCGCGATGCCTGTGAGATGGAACCTTCCCAGCGTCTTGTTGTTCGCGGCCATTTCGCGCTCGCCCTGGAGCACATGCACTTCCACGCTTGTCTGGCCGTCTGCCGCGGTGGAGAATATCTGGCTCTTCTTTGTAGGAATGGTTGTATTCCTTTCAATCAGTTTGGTGAACACGCCGCCCAGTGTCTCAATGCCCAGAGAGAGCGGGGTTACGTCAAGCAGCAGGATATCCTTTACTTCGCCGCCCAGTACACCGGCCTGTATCGCCGCGCCCAGCGCAACGCACTCGTCCGGATTGATGCCCTTGTACGGCTCCTTGCCGGTGATCTTCTTTACAGCTTCCTGCACAGCGGGTATACGCGTGGAGCCTCCGACGAGTATCACACGGTTGATATCCTCTGCCTTAAGACCCGCGTCACGCATGGCGTTACGGGTGGGTTCCACGGTCTTTTCAACCAGATCCGCACACATCTCCTCAAACTTCGCGCGCGTAATCGTAATATCCATGTGCTGGGGCCCGGAAGCGTCGGCAGTCAGGAACGGGAGGTTGATGTTCGCGGTCGCAAGCCCAGACAGGTCAATTTTAGCCTTTTCCGCAGCTTCTTTCAAGCGCTGCATGGCCATTTTATCGCCCCTCAGGTCGATTCCGTTCGACTTTTTGAACTCGTCGCACAAATATTGTATGATGCGCTCGTCAAAATCGTCTCCGCCCAGCCGGTTGTTGCCCTGCGTGGCCAGCACCTCGAAAACGCCGTCGCCCAATTCGAGTACGGACACGTCGAAAGTGCCTCCGCCCAGATCGTACACCAGAATTTTCTGGTTCGCTTCCTTGTCAAGGCCGTATGCCAGCGACGCTGCCGTCGGCTCGTTGATGATGCGCAGGACTTCGAGGCCCGCGATCTTTCCGGCATCCTTGGTCGCCTGCCGCTGTGCGTCCGAGAAATAAGCCGGTACGGTGATGACCGCCTGCGTTACCGTCTCCCCCAGATAGCTTTCAGCGTCCGCCTTGAGCTTTTGCAGAATCATGGCCGAAATCTCCTGCGGCGAATATGTTTTGTCATCTATGTTAATTTTTCTCCCCGTACCCATATCGCGTTTGATCGAGATCACGGTACGCTCGGGGTTCGTAATCGCCTGACGCTTTGCCACCTGGCCCACCAGGCGCTCTCCTGTCTTAGAAAACGCTACGACCGACGGCGTTGTGCGTCCGCCCTCGGCGTTGGGGATAACAACAGGCTCCCCGCCTTCCATAACGGCAACGCATGAATTTGTCGTTCCCAAATCGATTCCAATTATTTTACCCATATATAGTCCTCCTGATATTTTGAAGATAAGTATTTTTTTTAATAATGTATCAAACGCTATTGCGCCACTTTCACCATGGCACAGCGCAACACCCTGTCATTCAAACGATACCCTTTGAGCATCGTATCGGTCACTTTCCCTGCCTGGCCCGGATCGTCCGCTTGTTCGCGCATCACAGCTTCGTGCAGGTTCGGATCGAACGCTTCGCCAAGGGCCGGTATCTCCTCAACACCCAGCGCATTCAACGCGTCCAGCATTTGCTTGTATACCATCTGTACGCCCTCTAAGAGCTTGTTCTCCCCGCCCGCCTCAAGCGAAGCTTTCAGCGCGCGTTCCAGATTATCCACCACGGGCAGGAAGGCCATCACCGCGGAGATGCATCCCTGTTGGAAAGCCTCCATGCGTACGTTTGCGTTCCTGCGTTTGAAGTTTTCAAAGTCGGCCTGCACCCGCTGTGCAAGCTCCAGATATTCCCTGCATTTTCTTTCGTTTTCGTCAGCCTGTGCCGGTTCATTCAATACATCCGGCGTCCCGTTTCCCAAATCCACGGAGGCTGACGGGAGTATGTCTTCGTTCTGCTGATTTACGTTGTTCTTTTCCTCCATTATTTCATCCATCCGTTTTTATTCTCCTTGGTTAATGTTTTTAAGGATCTCGCTCAGACTCTTGCCCACATGGTTCAGGACCGCGACAGCCCTGGCATAATTCATGCGCGTCGGCCCGATCAGGCCCATTGACCCATACGTGGTGTTTCCTACGCGGTATGTCGCCGTAACAATGCTGCAGTCCCTGACATCGTCAAACGGGTTCTCCGCGCCGATTGAGATGCTCAGCTCCACCTTCGTAGCCTCGGAAAGCATCTTGTACAGGATATCCTTATGCTCCAGCGCCGATAAAAACGATTTCACCTTCTCCGGGTTTTTATACTCGGGGTAATTGAATATATTATTCGCACCGCCCACAACCACATCCTTCTGTTCCGACGGACGAAGGCTGATATCGATCGTTTCCATGATCTTCTCAAACATCGAGCGGTGGCGTGACATCTCATCCTGGACAATCGAAACGAAAATATCCTGTATTACGCTCGTCGTTTTGTTTGAAAACCACTCGGTCAGCTGGCGGGATATCCGCTCGAGGTCATACGCGTCAAAATCTTCAGGGACTTGCAGAAGTGCATCCTTCACGACCCCCGCATCGGTCACGACGACCAGCAAAGCCTTTCCAACGCCCACCGGCACGAGCTGGACATGGCGCACCGTGATTTTCTGATACTGCGGGGCCAGGACCACCGCGGTATAATCGGTCATGCTGGACAGTGCGCGCGCGGTCTGCAGAATCACGTCCTCTATCTCGTCCATGCGCTCCTGGAAATAGCTGCGCATCATGCTGATTTCTTTGCCAGAGAGCCTGGGCAGGGACATGAGGCTGTCGACATACAGGCGGTACGCCTTCTCCGAGGGTATACGCCCGGCCGAAGTGTGCCGCTGCTCCAGATAGCCCATCTCTTCCAGGTCGGACATCTCGTTGCGGATCGTTGCCGAGCTTAGCCCAAAATCATGTCGTTTGGACAGAGCGCGGGAAGCAACAGGCGTTGCCGTATGGATATAATCATCGACAATAGCTTTTAAAAGCTTCATTTTTCGCTCATCAAGCCCCATATAAAACGCCTCCTTCCCTTCGCTGTTAGCACTCTACCTTAACGAGTGCTAATCCCATGTTATAAAAATATCACCGGCGACCTTCTTTGTCAAGTTCATTTTTCCAAAAATTCCAAAGCCGCGCGGGAATGAAAGTCAAGACCCTTTGGCGTCGGTTTTATTCTGCCCTTTTCAATAAATATCATTTCGGCCTTGATAAGTTTATCGATCTGCCCTGAAAAATGATCTGTTGCCGCGACGCCGTAGCGCTCCCGGAAGGCATCCAGTTCAACGCCCTCCACAAGGCGCAGGCCCAGCATCATGGTCTCGAACATAGACTCCCCTGCGTCAATATAATTCCGCTCGATTGCCGGAACCTCGCCGCTATTCGCGCGCATAATATATTCTTCCAGATTATCGGTATTTGCCAGCCTCTCTATGCCGTTTACGGTTTGAACACAGGAATGTGCGGCTGCGCCCAACCCGATATACGGCTCATTCTGCCAGTAGGCCATATTGTGGCACGATGCATACCCTATCCGTGCATAATTTGAAATCTCATAGCGCCTGAATCCCAGCGATTCGAGCAGGTTTTTGCCCTCACGGAACATGGCGTACTGCAAGTCCTCATCAGGCAAAGAAAGCGTGCCTTCCCGCACGCTTTCATCAAGCGGCGTGCCTTCCTCCAGCGTCAGGGCATAAGCGGAAACATGTTTAGCACCTGCCTGGCAGGCCATGTTGATTGCCGCAAGGTGGTCGGTGACCGTCTGGCCCGGCAACCCGTACATTACGTCAGCGCTGATATTTTCAAAGCCCGCACGGCGCGCAAGCGTAACGGTTTGCGCAAAATCCTCTGCGCTGTGCGCCCGCCCCAGAACCTTAAGCAAATCGTTGTTTGCGGACTGCAATCCGATGCTCAACCGGTTCACGCCTGCGTCCAGATACTCCTCAAGCTTTCTTTCGTCCAGCGTTTTCGGGTTCGCTTCCACGGTTATTTCGGCATCCGGCTCCACCAAAAATAGTTCCCGTGCCCTGCCAATAATGCGCGCAATAAGCCCATGATACAAAAAGGAGGGGGTTCCCCCGCCTATATACGCCGTTGGTATGCGCAGATATGGAAAACTCCGGCTCCATACCTCCATCTCGCAAAGCAGCGCCTGAACATAGGATTCCATCGCGTCCTCGCGCCCTGCATAGGAGACGAAATCGCAGTACGCGCACTTTTTCAGGCAAAAAGGTATGTGGATGTAAAGCCCTGCACTCTTCATTTAAAGTTTCAGCACGGACATGAACGCCTCGGACGGGACTTCCACCGACCCAATCCTGCGCATGCGCTTCTTGCCCTCTTTCTGTTTTTCCAGCAGTTTCTTTTTTCTGGTGATGTCACCGCCATAGCATTTCGCGAGCACGTCCTTGCGCAGCGCCTTGACCGTTTCGCGCGCGATAATTTTGCTGCCGATGGCGGCCTGTACCGGTATCTCGAACTGCTGGCGCGGTATGACCTCTTTGAGCTTTTCGGCGATGGCCCGGCCCCGTGCGTACGCCTTCTCGCGGTGCACGATAAGCGAGAGCGCGTCGCAGACCTCGCCGTTCAAAAGGATGTCCAGCTTTACGAGGTCGGAGCGGAAATAATCGATAAACTCGTAGTCAAAGGACGCATAACCCTTGGTCCTCGACTTGAGCGCATCAAAAAAGTCGTAGATGATCTCGTTTAACGGCATTTGATACCGTATCACCACGCGCGTTTTTTCGATATATTTCATGTCAAGGTAGATGCCGCGCTTTTCCTGGCATAGTTCCATGATTGTGCCCACGTACTCGGACGGCGACATGATCTGCGCCTCCACCATGGGTTCCTCCATGAATTCCAGTACGGTCGGGTCAGGGAGATTGGTCGGGTTGTCGATCATGCGCACTTCACCGTTGGTGAGCCGTACGCGGTAGATGACGCTGGGCGCCGTCGTGACCAGATCCAAATCGAACTCACGTTCCAGCCGCTCCTGTATGATCTCCATATGCAGCAGCCCTAAAAAGCCGCACCTGAACCCGAAACCGAGAGCGAGCGATGTTTCCGGCTCGAATGAAACGGACGCGTCGTTTAATTGCAGCTTCTCCAGCGAATCGCGCAATAAGTCGTATTTTGCCCCGTCTGCCGGATAGATACCGCAGAACACCATGGGCTGGATCTTCTTGTACCCGGGAAGCGCTTTTGGCGCGGGCCTGTCCGCGCCGGTGATCGTGTCGCCCACGTGCGTGTCGCGCACGTTTTTGATGCTGGCCGCGATATATCCCACTTCCCCGGCCGACAACCGTTTGACGGGAAATGCTGCGGGCGTGAATATGCCCACCTCGGTCACCTCAAACGTTTTGCCGGTTGCCATGAACCGTATCGGCATCCCCGCATGCACGCTGCCTTCCTTGATGCGCACATAGCAGAGCGCGCCTTTATAATTATCATAAAAGGAGTCGAATATCAGCGCGGAAAGCGGCGCGTTTTCATCCCCCGAAGGCGCGGGAATCACGGACACGACCTGTTCGAGCACGGCGTCGATCCCGATACCCGCTTTTGCGGATATGGCCGGAGCGCCCTTGGCGTCCAGCCCGATCACGTCCTCTATCTCCTTGCGCACGAATTCCACATCCGCGCTGGGCAGGTCTATCTTGTTGATCACGGGCAATATCTCCAGATTGTTGTCCAGCGCCAGATACGTATTCGCGAGCGTCTGCGCCTCTATGCCCTGCGTCGCGTCCACCACCAGTATGGCGCCTTCGCAGGCGGCCAGCGACCGCGAGACCTCATACGTAAAATCCACATGCCCCGGCGTGTCGATGAGATTGAGGATATATTCCTTTCCCTCATGGTTATAGATCATCCGCACAGCCTTTGATTTTATAGTGATGCCGCGCTCCTTTTCGAGATCCATCGCGTCAAGGAACTGGTTCTGTTTTTCGCGTTCGCTCAGCACCCCGGTCATCTCCAGCATGCGGTCGGCCAGGGTTGACTTACCATGGTCGATATGCGCGATGATGCAGAAGTTCCGAATGTTTTCCTGTTTTTCCAGGGGCATATGTTTCCCTCCAAATTGCATGAAAGCCTGTACCTATCATACGGGAACAGGCGGTGTTTTTCAATATATGCAAAAGCAACCGTTGCCCATAAGCCGCAGCGGTTGCTTATTTCCTCAGGCGCCGCATGGTATCATCCGTTTGCTCCGCAGCATTTCTTGTATTTTTTCCCGCTCCCGCAGGGACAGGGCTCGTTGCGCCCGACCTTCGTGCTCACCGCGATCTTGCTCTGTTTCCACGCCCGCTCGATTTCCCCGCGTTTTTCCAAGGTTAGGATGCTGTCCCATTGCTCCAGGCCGTAGAGCCAGTCGGCTTTGGCTTCCAGCATGTTGAAATACAGCTTTTCGAAGTCAACATCCAACACGATCTTACTGTTGCTTTTGACGTTTTCAACATCGTACTCCTTTTTCAGGCTCGAGTTGATACCGTCCAGGAAGCCCGCAAAGACCGGCCTCTCCATCGAAAACTGGTCGGACAGCGCGGCAAACGTCCCAGATACCGGTTCATGAGGCTGCGAGAGAATGACCTCGTACGCCGCCTTTTCGATATCATAGTAACCCCGCCAGAATTTTTCCTGCTGCTCCTTTGTTTCCTGGGCCTGTGCCAGCGCAATCCAGTCGTTATACAAGCTCATGGGAACCTCCGTTAAAGTTGTTCTGCAATTGCCTCGATAAAACCTTGCGTATCCACAATGTTTTTATTGGGTGCGGTGCTTAAAAGCGCGAGATCGCGCGTCATTGTCCCGCTTTCGATCACGCGTACGGATGTAGCCTCCAGCTTTTTCGCAAACGCTTCAAGCGCCGCGTTACCGTCCATCTGCGCACGCTTTTTGAGGGCGCCGGTCCAGGCAAATAGTGTGGCCATGCAGTTCGTGGATGTGCTTTCGCCCGCAATATGCTTATAATAGTGGCGCGTAACGGTGCCGTGCGCCGCTTCGTACTCATAATACCCCTCGGGCGACACCAGCACTGACGTCATCATGGCAAGCGAGCCGAACGCAGTTGCCACCATATCCGACATCACGTCGCCGTCGTAGTTTTTGCAGGCCCAGATCATGCCGCCTTCCGAGCGCATGACGCGCGCAACCGCATCGTCTATCAATGTATAGAAATATTCTATGCTTGCTGTTTTAAACCGTTCTTTATATTCGTTTTCGAAAATCTCCTCGAAAACGGCCTTGAAACGCTGGTCATACGTTTTTGAAATGGTGTCCTTTGTCCCGAACCACAGGTCCTGCCCGATGTCCAGGGCATAATTGAAGCAGGCGCGCGCAAAGCTGGCGATGGAAGCGTCAAGGTTGTACATCGCCCCCAGTATGCCCGGCTCGCTGAAATGAAAGATTTCCATCCGCCGCTCGGTCCCGTCCGCCCCCGTGAACACCAGTTCGGCTTTTCCCGGGCCGTCGACGCGCATTTCTGTATTTTTATACACATCGCCGTACGCGTGGCGCGCGATGGTGATTGGCTTCTTCCAGTTGGTTACGCAGGGGTTTATCCCGTTCACAAGTATCGGCGCCCTGAAAACCGTTCCGTCCAGAATGGCGCGGATCGTGCCGTTCGGGCTTTTGTACATTTCCTTGAGGTGGTATTCCTCCATACGCTGGGCGTTCGGGGTTATGGTCGCGCATTTAACGCCGACGCCGTATTCCTTAATGGCAAGCGCTGCATCGACCGTTACCCTGTCGCCGGTCCTGTCCCGGTTCTCCAGCCCCAGGTCAAAATATATGGTATTAAGGTCAACAAAAGGCTCGAGCAGGGTTTCTTTGATCATACGCCACAGGATGCGGGTCATTTCGTCGCCGTCCATTTCTACGACGGGCAAGGGCATGGCAATCCGGGTCATGCGCTGTCTCCTTTTCCCAGTTTTATTACACAAACTACATTGTAAAATAAAACCCGTTTTTTCGCAACAACAAAAAACGGTGCGAATCCTCGCACCGTTTTTTAGGTTCTAAAATAAATGTTGGGGTGGGGAAAAAAGCAGAGCATTTTATCTGTACATCTTGTAAAGTGTAATTGACCAAAATAAACACGCAAGATGGTGAACAGAAAAATGCTCCAAACTGATTTTACTAAAGAACTGCTGGATTTAAAAGAG
>JBMOLJ010000001.1:0-25124 GCA_049324235.1 Bacillota bacterium | reverse complement strand
ATAGGATTCGGCGCGCGCGTTCGCGGGGGCGGGGGCGGTGGCCGAAACGGTAATCATACGCAACCTTACGCCCAATGACATCGAGGAGAGCATTATCGCGCTGACCAAAGCGCTGGACAACGCACAAATTTTGATGGTCCCCGGCGGATTCAGCGGCGGCGACGAGCCGGACGGCAGCGGGAAATTCATCGCCACCACGCTCAAAAACCCGCGCGTTCTGGACGCGGTCATGCGCCTGCTGCAGGTGCGTGAGGGCTTGGCGCTGGGCATTTGCAACGGATTCCAGGCGTTCATCAAGGTCGGGCTGGTCCCTTACGGCGAAATCAGGGACATGCGCCACGACAGCCCGACGCTCACGTTCAACACAATAGGCCGGCATATGAGCAGGCTGGTCAACACCCGCATCACCAGCACGCTCTCGCCCTGGTTCCAGCATGTACAGGCTGGGGACGAGCATACCATCGCCGTTTCCCACGGCGAAGGGCGGTTCGTCGCGGCCGAAGATGAGATCAAGGAGTTGTTTGCGCGCGGGCAGGTGGCTACGCAGTACGTCGACGCCTTCGGCCAGCCCAGCATGGACACAGCCCATAACCCGAACGGCTCGATGTACGCCATCGAGGGCATCACCAGCGCCGACGGGCGTGTGCTGGGAAAGATGGCCCACAGCGAGCGTTATCACGAAGGCCTGTTCAAGAACATCCCCGGCGAAAAAGACCAGAAGCTCTTTGAAAGCGGCGTTGCCTATTTCAGATAACACTATCGTTTGAAAAGAGCTTGGCAACAAGCAAAAGACCCCCGCGAAAGCGGAGGTCTTTTGCTGATTTACAGATTATCCCAAGATCGCCTTCATATCCTGCTCGGGCGTGCTGATCGGCGTAAGCGCGAACTTATCCACCAGAATGTTTAGGACATTCGAAGACAGGAACGCGGGAAGCGACGGCCCGATGTATATGTTCTTTATGCCCAGCGCGAGCAGTGTCAGCAGGATGCAGACCGCCTTTTGCTCATACCAGGACAGCACCAGTGTCAGCGGCAGATCGTTCACGCCGCAGCCGAAGGCCTCCGCGAGCGCCACCGCAACCTTGATAGCCGAGTACGCGTCGTTGCACTGGCCCATGTCCATCAGCCGCGGCAGGCCGCCGATGGTGCCGATATCCAGGTCGTTGAAGCGGTACTTGCCGCAGGCCAGCGTAAGTACGACCGTATCGGCGGGCGTCTGTTTAACGAATTCGGTGTAGTAGTTGCGCCCGGTCTTCGCGCCGTCGCAGCCGCCCACCAGGAAGAAGTGCCGTATCGCGCCCGCCTTCACGGCGTCGATCACCTTGTCCGCAACGCCCAGCACAGTGCCGCGCGCAAAGCCGGTCATGACCTGCTTGCCGCCGTTGATGCCCGTAAACTCCCTGTCTTCGGCGTATCCGCCGAGCTCCAGCGCCTTTTCGATCACCGGCGTGAAGTCCTTCTCTCCGTTTTCGTTTTCGGGGATGTGCACAACGCCCGGGAATTCAACGACCGATGTCGTGAATATATTGCCCTTGTACGAATCCAGGGGCGGCATCAGGCAATTGGTCGTGAACAGGAAGGCCGCGGGGACGTCCTTGAACTCCTTCTTCTGGTTCTGCCAGGCTGTACCGAAATTGCCCTTGAGGTGCGGATACTTCTTCAGTTCGGGGTAGCCGTGCGCGGGCAGCATCTCGCCGTGCGTATAGATATTGATTCCCTTGCCCTCCGTCTGCTCAAGCAGCTGTTTCAGGTCAAGCAAATCGTGTCCGGTGATGACTATAAACGGACCCTTTTCGACCGTGAGCGGGACGACAGCCGGGACCGGATGCCCGTACGCGGAAGTATTCGCCTTATCCAGAAGCTCCATGCACCGAAGGTTCACCATGCCGAATTCCATCAAAAGGTCGAGCCACTCAGCCGCAGTATGTTCCTTTATAAGCGCCGCCATGCCCTTAAAGAGCCATCCGGTGACCTCGTCATCGTCCTCGCCGAGCACATGCGCGTGCCACGCGTACGCGGCCATGCCGCGAAGCCCCAGCAAAAGCGTCCAACGGAGGGAAACCGTATCCTGGTCCCCCGCCCAGAGCGCTTCCGGCGTGCACGTTTCGGTCCCGCCCAGCTTTTGTGCTTTTTCCAATACCCTGTTTTTGAGAATATTGATTTTTTCCGTGTCAAAATTCACGTTGGTGACGGTAGTAAACAGGCCCTGCATCATCAGTTCTCCGGCGTCTTTATCCGTTTTCCCGCCGTCTGCCGCCGTCGCCAGGTCGATCAGCGCGCAGGTGAGTTCATCCTGCGCTTTGGCCGTCACCGCATCCTTGCCGCAAACGCCCGCGCTCGTGCATCCCGTTCCCTTTGCCGTCTGTTCACATTGAAAACAAAACATGTTGTTCATTCTTTTCATCTCCTTTGCTTTATCTATTTGCTGCCCAGCGACCGGGGGCCCGGCGCCTTTACAACAAAGAATTCCAGTATTTCGTCGTTCTCGTTCACTACGTCCATCTTCGTATTGATTGGTATCTCCACGATGTTGCCCGCCGCATAGCTGTGGGCTTCCTGCGCATCAAGACCGAGCGTCACGGTTCCTGTAACAACAATCATATAGACGTTCGAGTTGGAATAGTGCTGCGGGAGCCGCTCGCCCTTCAGCAGCACCATATGGTTGATTGCGACGTTGTCCAGATCTACGATTTTCTCAATCACCTTTTCCTTCATCTGCGTATACGGGTAGCTCTTTTCAATCATGGTCTTTCCCTCCCTTTTCAATTGCTTCCACCTTGCAGACCGCTTCACATTGTCCGCATTGGATGCATTCATGCCTTTGAATCGTATAAGCCCCTTTTTTCATGATTGCTTCGGCGGGGCACGTTTGTGCGCACACGCCGCAGCCGATGCAGCTTTCGCCCACGGACAGGCCTTTTTTGCCTGTCCTGCCCGTGATGCTCAATATGGCTCCCTGAGGGCACAGGCAACGGTGCCACATGCTCTCATTCCACAGCAGCGCAATAACGGCCGACAATCCCAGAAGGATGGGCAGCGCCGGTATCTGCCTGCCCGATACCATGACAAAAGCGAACGCCGCAATGAATATGACCACAAACGCGACCCGTACGGCCGGTTTCCTGACGAATGCCGGTGTACGCATGCCTTTCACGCGCAGCTTTCTTTTCCCCCAGGTGATGCCGCGCATCACCGTGTGCATGGGGCAGGCCCATCCGCAGTAGAGCCGGCTCCACAGCATGGAAACGATTACGCCCAGCAGGAACAACACCATCCAAAGCTGGGTTTTACCGGTTACAGCAAGCGCGATGAACGTTGCAAGGAACAAGCCCTGTGACAGGATACGCATCATCTTCCTCACTCCTCGATGATCTCGCCGTCGGTTGAGATTGTAACGACATTCCAGGGAATCATTTTCCCGCTATCGGCAAGCGCCTTTTTCACCGCATTGACGATGCCCGCACAGCAGGGTACGGTCATGCGCAAAACGGTAACGCTCCTGATTTCATTGTTCCTGAGTATCGCAGCCAGTTTTTCGGAATAATCCACGCCGTCGAGCTTGGGACAGCCGATCAGCGTTACCCTGCCTTTCATAAACCTGTCGTGGATGACGGCATAGGCATACGCGGTGCAGCTTGCCGCTATTAAAAGGCGGGCGTTATGCAGGTACGGCGCGTTCTCGGGAACCAGCTTGATCTGGCAGGGCCACTGGTTCAGCTGCGATTGCTGCGTTTCAGCGTTTGAGACCGGTTGGGCCTGCCCGTGCGTCCTTTCTATGGTCCTTGCCTGAGTTCCGGGGCAGCCGCAAGCAAGCGCAGGCGCCTGCTTTGCTTCCATATTCCTTTTTACCGCTTCCTCGTCATAGGGCGCCGACTCCCTTTCCTCAAGCGTGATGGCCTGCATGGGGCATTCGGGCAGGCAGTCGCCCAACCCGTCGCAATAGGATTCGGAAACCAGCCTCGCCTTTCCGCCCACAAGCTGCAGCGCGCCCTCATGGCAGGCGTGCACGCACAGCCCGCACCCGTTGCATCTTTCCTCATCTATGTGAACTATCTTTCGCTTCATTGATAAAACACCTTCTTTTGTTGACTTTGCAGTGCCAGTATAATACGATAAAAGAAAAAATTATGTTGCAAATGCAACGAAATGGAAAATTTTTATGAAAAATAATATCGAAATCATCAAAGACATCCCTTTGTTTAACGGGATAAATAAAGAGGACCTCCACGGAATGCTCGATTGCCTGGGTGCAACGGTCCGTTCCTATAAAAAGGATGACTATATTTGGCTTACCGGTGAGAGGATACATCTTGTGGGCATCGTGCTCAGCGGAGAGGCCAGCATTTTAAAAGAGGATATGCATGGAAACCGGAGGATACTGGCTACCGTACGGGCAAAGGGCATCTTCGGGGAATCGCTTGCGTTTTCGCAGACAGCGGAAAGCCCCGTGACCGTGCAGGCGTTTTCGGATGCAAAGGTGCTTTTCGTAGACTTTCGGCGCATACACTCGGTCTGTTCAAATGCATGCGTTTTTCACAGCAGGCTGATTCAGAACATGCTCATGCTCATTGCCGAGAAGAACATGATCCTGAACGAAAAGATTGATATCATCGCGATGAAGACCACCCGTCAGAAAATTGCCGCGTATCTGCTCAATCAAAGGGTGGTGCAGGGAAAGGCAAAATTCAGGATACCCTTCAACCGGAGCGAACTGGCCGATTACCTCAGCGTAAACCGCAGCGCGCTTTCCCGCGAGCTTGGCAGGATGCAGGACGAAGGTCTCATAACTTTTCATAAAAACATCTTCACGGTATCCGATTCGCTCGACTTCAGCGCTTATTGAGTCAAAACGGCTCCAACACCAATAATCTTTATATTTCCACATGCGGTATGAGGGAAAACCGGACACGCATATTACTTTTGCGCGTTGGTTGACATGTGCTTTTGCAGGTGATAACATGCAAATACGAATAGTTTGCATTTGCATGGGTATGCTAAAAAGAATTGAGTCATTCTGAAGGAGCAAAGCGACTGAAGAATCTTGCAAATTCTTCGCTGCGCTCAGAATGACGGACGCGGGTCAAAGCTGAGGTGACAAAAAATGAAAAAGAAAGCCGTGTTATTGCTGGTCGCGGGCTTGCTCCTTCTCACGGGATGCAGCGTGAACCCGTCTGCGGATACGGGAAAGGGCGGGAAAATCACCGTAGCGGTAACAATCATTCCTGAAAAAACGTTTGTACAGGCGGTTTGCGGCGACCTTGTCAACATAGTATCCATGGTCCCGCCGGGGAGCAGTCCTGAGAATTATGAACCGACAGCGGCCCAGATGGAGGATTTCAGCAACGCATCGGTCTATTTTGCCATCGGAATGCCCATTGAAGATACATACATCCTGCCCAGAGCCGGTGACATAACGGGAATGAAAACCGTAAAGCTGCAGGACGAGGTCAGCGCCGTGTATCCCGACAGGGAACTCGCCCCCGGGGAACGGGACCCGCACATATGGCTCTCGCCCAAACGCGCCAAAGTAATGGTTGCGGTCATTGCGCGCGAGATGGGTTCGCTCGATGCGGCTAATAAGGAAACGTACAATGCGAACGCGAAAAAGTATATGGCTGAACTTGATGCGCTGGACAGCGAAATCAAAACCACGCTTGCGGGCGTCAAAAACAAAAAATTCATCGTGTTCCACCCCGCTTTCGGCTACCTGGCCGACGATTACGGGCTTACCATGTACGCGCTGGAAGAAGAGGGAAAGGAAGCAACGCCGCAGCATATGCAGGGTATGATAGACCTTGCGAAACGGGAAGGCATAAAAGCGATCTTCTACCAGGAGGAAATCGACAGCAGGCAGTCGCAGTCCTTTGCCGAGGAGCTTGGCGGAAAGACCGTGCAGCTTGAACCGCTTGCCGCCGATTATATCGCAAACCTGAAAAAAATGGCCGCAACGATAGCGGAGGTCATGCAGTGAACAAACAAAGCGCTAAAGCCACGGCCGCCGGTACGGAAACGGCGGTCAGTATAGAAAACCTTTCGGTATATTACGGCAATACGCCCGCGATCTTGGGCGTCTCTTTCCATGTTAAAGACGGGGAATACCTGGGCATCATAGGCCCGAACGGAGGGGGCAAAACGACGCTGCTCAAAGCCATCCTCAATCTTGTGCCGGCCAGCAAGGGGACGATACGGATCTACGGGAAAAAGCCCGGCGAAACGGGCGGCCTGATCGGATACGTCCCTCAGTACGCGGGTCTGGATAAGGCTTTCCCCATCACCGTGCGCGAGGTCGTCCTAACCGGGCGGATGAAGCCCGGCCTTTCCCCGTTTTACAGGTTTTCCAAAGAAGATAAAGATACGGCGGACGAGCTGTTGGAAAAAGTAGGCATCGCGGGCCTTGCCGTACGCCAGATTGCCTCTCTGTCCGGCGGCGAATTCCAGAAAATGCTCATCGCAAGGGCGCTTGCCGTACGCCCGAGGCTCCTGCTTCTCGACGAACCAACCGCCAGTATTGACCCAAGCTCCTGTGAGCAAATCTATTCACTGCTGTACGAGCTTAACAAGCATATGACCATTATCCTCGTAACGCACGACCTCATGGCCGTATCGTCGCAGGTGCAAAGGCTGGCCTGCCTGAACCGGCAACTGGTGTACCACGACGAAGCCGAACTGAATGAGAGCGTCCTGAACGGCCTGTACGGCTGCCCCGTCGACCTGATTGCGCACGGCGTACCGCACAGGGTCTTGAAAGAGCATAAGGGGGGGCATGAGCTTTGATCGAAGCATTGCTGAAATACCAGTTTCTGCAAAACGCCTTGCTTGGGAGCGTTCTTGCAAGTATCGTCTGCGGCATCATCGGTGTTATAATAGTGGAAAAGAAACTGGTCATGATGAGCGGAGGGATTGCCCATACCTCCTACGGGGGCGTTGGCCTGGGGTATCTTCTGGGCATTGAGCCCATCATCGGAGCGTTTTTGTTTTCCCTCGGCGCGGCATTCGGTATCGGTGTCATCAAAAGAAAAGGCGGCGCGCGCTCGGATGTGGTGATCGGCCTGTTCTGGTCGCTGGGAATGGCGCTCGGGATACTGTTTATCGCGTTGATGCCGGGCTACCCTCCCGAAATAACCTCCTACCTGTTTGGCAACATACTGTCGGTGACCAGGGCGGACCTTTTGTTGATGGCCGGTTTTGCGGCAATCGTTTTGCTGGTCGTAATCATGCTGTTCAACCACTGGAAGGCATATCTGTTTGATGAGGAATTCGCTTCGATCATCGGCATGAAGACCGCGTTTCTTGAGTACCTGCTCCTGACGCTCGTTGCCATAACCATCGTCGCGCTTATACGCGTAGCCGGAATCATCCTCGTGCTGGCCCTGCTGACGGCCCCCGCCGCAATCGCGGGGATGCTGACGGGTAAACTCAAACAAAGGATGATCTACGCCGTGATTTTTGGAACGGTGTTCTGCATCGCAGGGCTGTGGATTTCCTATTCGATAAATATAGCGTCCGGCGCCGCTATTGTGATCCTGTCGGTGAGCTGCTGTCTTCTTGCATGGCTGTACGTTCAGCGTACCTGAGAAGCAGAAACCGCTGCCATACCGGACAGCGGCTCTGACGGTAATTAAACCCTTTTGTTATTCTGAAGGAGCAAAGCGACTGAAGAATCTATACGGATAAAGATTTGTCGCTGCGCTCAGAATGACAGGTAAACAAAAAGCGCCGCCGCGCAGGGCGGCGGGAACGGGGGGCAGCCCTATGAAAAACGATATCACCCAAGGCCTGAAACAAAGCGGGTTAAAGAAAACCAAGCACAGGACGGCAATCCTTGCAATCCTGGAAGAAAGCACCCGGCCCATCGCGGCTGAACAGGTTTATTTCGCGTTGAAGGAAAAAGACGTTTCCATTAATCTTTCGACTGTATACAGGATACTGGAGACCCTGGCATCCAAAAACCTGGTCGCGAAGCAAAACATCGTCGGCGACGGCAGGGCGCTGTTTGAAATTAACAGGATGGTGCACAAGCACTATCTGGTATGCGTGAGCTGCAAGAAGATACAGTGCATCGAAAACTGCCCGCTGGAGGCCTACGAGAAATCTCTTGAGGAAGAGACGCAGTATACAATCGCGGGGCACAAGCTCGATATCTACGGCTACTGTCCGGAGTGCAAGGAAAAGGGATATATTGGGGGGATTGTTTAAATTCTATTCATTATATCCGTTATCATAGAGGATTTCGGCTATCCAGGCGCTTGCCGTGCCGATGACCGTCGTACACTTTACGGTATGCGCGCCCGCATCGTCAAACTCTTTCTTCACCGCCTGCGTCCTTAAGCAATATGCTTTGCCGAATATTTCGCGGTGGATGTCCGCACATATCACGCTCCCGTAGGTTTCTATGAATCTGTCCCGGAGCAGTTGCGCCATTTTATAGGAGGCAAGCTGCGCTTGCCTGTCCTTGTCGATTTTCATCCGGTCAAGCCGCCTGCCTATAACGCTGCCCGTATACAGGATGCCGCCCGTGTAACCCCCGCAGGCGCCGTCGCCGGTCTGCGCCATGCCGCCCGAGAGCGCGCTGGCGCTTTGGAACAGGACGCTGTTTTCCCGGCCGAAAAGCTCGAACATGGAAAGCAGCGTACACTGTGCGCAGCCCCGGTAGACTTTTTCGTTGTTGAATCCCAGCGCAAACGCTTTTTTCATAAGCCCGGTCTTTATCACGTCCTCGGCTTTGCCCGAGAGTATATCTTCGTACTGCCGCGCAATAAGCTGCAGCAGCTCAGGCTCATTTTCCAGCTCGCAGAACTTTTTTGCTGACTCCTTCACCCCGTAATATTGCGTATATTCCCGGATCATGACGGAGTCAGGGTCGGATGTGCTTTCAAACGCCAGCGCGTACGCGAGGATTTTCGCAGAGTAATACGGCCATACCCCGTTGTTTTTGCATAGCAGGATCGCGCCCGTCAGCCCGTTTTTCAGGATTTCGGATATGCCCGTTGCAAGGTTTTCGATTTTCCCCTGTTCAAAAGACTGCTTGAAGTTTCTTACAGCTTCCTGCGTCCAGTTCTTCATTTCGTCCTTCGAAAAATGATATTCCGATACGAGAGCCCCTCCAGCCTCCTCAAGGGCAAGTGCGGATGTCCTTCGAATTTCCTCGTCCTTCACACAATCGGAAACGTTTTCGTATCCCTTATGCAACCCCATATACGCGTACGCGGCGCGCATCAAAGCAAGCGTAAGCGCCTTCCTTGTCTCCTGTGCGTGCAGGTCGTCAAAAACACTTTTCCCGCTCATAATGCCATCCACTCCTTGTCAAACGTTTTCGGGCTTTTTACTCGATACAACGACATAACACCGCATATATATCCGGCAGCCTTTTCATGATGTTCACCGGCACCAGCGCTGCGTCCGTCCAGGCGTGGTCCGTCTGGCCGGTTGCGATCAGGCTCCCGTCGTTTACGTCAAGCACCTCGTATACGAATTGTATCCGCACGCAGGTCGCGCGCGAAATCCTGGTACGGACTATGATGTCTTCTTCATATTGTGCAGGCTTTTTAAAGCTGCACTTCAAATCTGTGAGCGGAAGCAGGATTCCTTCGTCTTCAATCTGGGCGTAAGAGTACCCCAGCGCATTTAAAAACTCCGTCCTTGCCTCCTCGAACCAGACGGCATAGTTGGAATGGTGTACAATGCCCATCCGGTCCGTTTCCGCGTATCGCACGTGTATCCTGGTTTCTGAAACGAACATATATCTCACCTATAATCCCGAACGTGTTAATACCAGTTTATCAGGGATTGGTCCCGTATGCAAACCGTGGGTGAAGCAATACAAAACATTGTCCGAGCGCCACGTTCCCAACGCCTCTCATGACAAGCAGGCTTCCATATATTAATGAATTGATAGGCTATGCGGTATATGTTATATTTATTGATAACTTTTATAGGGGGAGTACATATGAAAGTTGGCCTCATACGGTGCATACAGACCGAGGATATGTGTCCGGCTACGACCGATTTCAAGGTCATGCGGGAGAAAAAATGCGCATTTGAAGGCGTAGAGGGTGAAATAGAGGTCATCGGGGTGAACACCTGCGGAGGGTGTCCCGGCAAAAAGGCCGTAACAAGGGCCGCGGAAATGGTCAAACGCGGCGCGGATACCATCGCATTGGCCTCCTGCATCACGAAAGGGACGCCCATAGGGTTTCCCTGCCCGCATGCGCAGGCGATGCAGGAGGCCATCAAAAGAAAGTTTGGCGACTCGGTGCGCATCATCGATTACACGCACTGATATGCGCACCAAGGTAGCACATCGCGGGTATCAATGAACAAGCGAGGTACTATCATGAAAAAAGCATGTGTCCTGCTTGCCCTGGTTTTCCTGTTGGCGGGCTGCACGCCCGGCAGCCCGCTTTCAAACACGCAGTCTCCGGCTTCCTTAAAGCCGTCTTTGCAGACAGCGGTGCAAACGGATGCGGTAAACCCCAATCAGACGTATTCCTATGCGCAGATGATGGAGGACGCACAGGAACTGGCCAGGCTCTATCCCGGGCTTGTGGACGTTTCCAGCATCGGCAAGTCCGTTGAAGGAAGGGATATACCCCTTATCAGGCTGGGCAAGGGGAGCAAAAAGATCATTCTGTTGGGCGCGCATCATGCGCGCGAATACATGACGTCGACCTTCCTGATGGAAACGGCGGACGAATATGCCCGGGCCTATGCATCCGGCGGCAAATTCGGCGGTTACGACATCCAAAAGCTGCTCAACGGCATCACGGTCTATATCGTGCCCATGGTCAACCCCGACGGCGTGAACCTTGTGCAAAACGGGCCGGATTCCGCCAAGAATACGGAAAAAGTCAGATCTATGCGCATGCTCCAGGATAGCTATGACGAGTGGAAGGCCAACATCAACGGCGTGGATCTGAACCGACAGTACCCCTGCCACTGGGAAGAAAAAGCGAGCGCGACCGATGTCCCCAGCTCTGAAATGTATAAGGGGACCGCTCCCGCGACCGAGCCGGAGGTACAGGCCGTGATCGGGCTATGCAAAGCGCAGGACTTTGTACTGGCCGTTTCTTTCCATACAAAGGGCGAGGTCATCTACTGGGCGGACAGCGGGACGCAGGACGCAATCCCTGCTGGTTCCCGGATCGCCCAGGCGCTCGGCGAGGTATCGGGGTATAAGCTGATGCCGGTATCCGAGGACCCGTCGGTATACGGCGCGGGGTTTGAAAACTGGTTCCGGCAGGATTTTAAGCGCCCCGCTTTCTGCATAGAATTGACCCCCACCGGCAACGGTTCGGCCCCGTATGATGACGCATTGTTTGACAAACTGATATGGAAAAAGGCAAAAACCCTGTGCGCAACGCTCATGCAGCAGGCGGATGAACTCGCGCCCTGAACACCGCCTTAATAACCCTTACATGGCACCGGATAAACGCCGCCCTGAAACAAAGTTTCAGGGCCTTTGTTTGCACCTTCATGCTCTCCAGCTCTGCACATGCAACCCCCGGAGCGGCACATAATCGTTATCCTTCGCATAAGATGGTGAAAAAAACATGAGGTGAGTACCATGCCGTCATGTCCCCCGGGGTTTGTGCGCTACCAGCTCAAACAGGGCGATACGCTTTATCGCCTGGCGCAAAGCTATTCTACCACCGTACATGACATCCGCAACGCCAATCCGGGCATCGACCCGGATTATCTCCGGGTCGGGCAGATCATCTGCGTCCCGAAAAAGCCTTCGGCGAGAATGGCAGCAGGCAGCGCCCGTCAGATGGCCGTCGGGTTCCCCGAGCTGGAACTGAGGAATACTTGGCGTACATTATGGGAACAGCATGTTGCCTGGACCAGGATGACGATCCTCAGCGACGTTTTCGGCCTGCCCGACCTGTCGTTCACCGCCGGCCGCCTTTTGCGCAATCCGCAGGATATGGCGCTCGTCATGCGCCGTTTTTATGGCGATTTTGCTGCGAATACATTCAAAGAACTGATGACCAATCATTTGCTCATTGCTATCGACCTTGTCAATGCCGCAAAAGCAGGGAACGCCGCCGCCGCTTCGGAGGCCGAAAAGAGATGGTATGCAAACGCCGACGACATTGCCTATTTCCTTGCGCACCTGAACCCCAACTGGCCGCAGGATGCCATAAAAACGATGCTGTACCAGCATCTTTCGCTTACCAAAAAGGAAGCCGAAGCAATACGCAAGGGGGAATATAACCTTTCGATCCAGCTCTACGACAGGATCGAACAGCAGGCGCTTGAAATGGCGGATGCAATTTCCGCAGGGATAGCAAAGCAGTTTACATAACAGGTTTATACGATGGCGTTTTTGCCAGGCTCTCCGGCTGTCCGGCGTTGCAGGACAGCCGTTTGTAATAGCCTCAAACAGCCCCGCAAACCAATTTGCGGGGCTGTTTCGGTTGTTTGTGCTATTGTATTTTCCGCTGAGATAATGCTCAGGGCTTTATGTACTGGACTGTTTTGTCATCCGACACGGTGAAGTATTCTCCCTTCTTCAAAGCAAAATGCCCGGATTCGTACCGCTTGCCTTCCGCGGTGATTACCACCTTGCTCACCTGGAAGCAATGCCCGATAGTGTTCGTGATGCTTTTCAGCAGCATCCCCTCCAGAGCCGCACCCGCATTCATGCCTTTTATAAAGTCTGACGAAAAATCGACGGTTATAATCCCTTTTTTATCGTCCAGACTGATCCCCAGGATCTTGACAGAGTCGGATATCGTTTTTGTCAGGCCGGTGATGCCCTCGGGCACTTTCTTTAGCTCTTCTTCTAATTTGGATTTTATATCGTCGTCCGTTTTTAATTCAATTTCCCGGTCCTCATATACGAGCCTGTCCTTAGCAAAATCCGGGAAATAAAACCTTACCATCGTTTTATAGGGCACCCCGATTTCGGTCTTTTCGAGTTCGCTGGTTACGGCCGAAGCTTCGTCTCCCATCGAAAAAACCGTTTTAACAAGGCCGATTCCCTTGGCATAGTAATCCTTTTGCGTGGAATCCTTGCGCTTTGTGGTGATTTCAAGCGCCTTATAGGACCCGGATGGGGTGTTGATCTGCCTTTCCAGGGCTGTTATGCTTCTGACGGAGCCGTCTTTCAATTTCCAGGAATTTCCTATTTGTATCGGCTCCTTTATGAGTATTTCATCCATATTCGAAAGGGACGTAAAGTCATACTTATAATAGACTTCTCCTTTCGAATAAACCTTTTTGATGACCCCATCCACAATCTTATATACATATACCGTCGTAGTGCCTGCGTTTACCTGCCGCGTCTGGACCACGCCGTCTTTTACATAATCCACATAGGCCTTATACGGCGCAAATTCGTTTCCCGTCCCCTTGTACGTCATGCACGCGTCCTTTTTAAACGCAAAATAATCTGCCGCCATTGTTTTTGCCGTGGTGGCGCCCGGCGACATCTGGCCGGGAGTGATTGTAGCCGTCGGCATGGTTGTAGCAGTGGCCTGCCCGCCGGAAGGCGGCAGCGTGGCGGTACTCTGAGGCTGCGTCCCCTGGCTGCAGGCGGTGACGGATAACAGGCTCAGGACGATGAGCCCAATCAGCTTTTTCATTGTTTACCTCTCTCCTTAATCGCATCGGAAGATTCCATTCATAGCATTAGCATTTCCTGGCTTAAAATTTCAACAAATTATTTGAAAACCCTTTCCCCCGAATAAGGGGTTCTTTTCTTTCTTCGGGTTCATTAATACGGCCATTCCCAGTTGGTTATCTCGTCCTTGTCTATTCCGTGGTCGTAGGCATACTGTATGTTCTCTATGATGCGGTTTTTCATGCGCTCCCTGCAGTGCGCTCCCTTTGAACCGAGCGCCGGGATACGGTCGATCACGTCGATGACCAGGTTGAACCTGTCCGCCTGGTTTTTTATCGTAAGTTCCAGCGGCGTGTTGATGTTGCCCTTTTCCTTATACCCGCGCACATGGATGCGCTCCTGGTTGGCGCGTTTGTATGTCAGCTTATGGATCAGCCAGGGATAGCCGTGAAAATTGAAGATAACGGGCCGGTCAGCCGTAAAGAGGGCGTTGAATTCCCTGTCGGTCAGTCCGTGCGGGTGTTCCGTTGACGGAAGCAGCTTCATGAGATCCACAACGTTGACAAATCTGACTTTCAGTTTCGGAAATTCTTCGCGCAGGATAGCGACCGCGGCCAGCGCTTCTTTTGTGGGTACATCCCCGCAGCTTGCCATGACGATATCGGGTTCTCCCGAATCATCGCCATTATAATCGTTGCTCGCCCAGTCCCATATGCCTATCCCTTTGGTGCAGTGTTTAATGGCGTCGTCCATGCTCAGGTACTGCAGATGCCTTTGCTTATCGGCCACAATTACGTTGACGTAGCCAGTGCTCATGAGGCAGTGGTCGATGGTGGAGAGCAGGGTATTCGCGTCGGGCGGGAGGTAGATGCGCACGATCTCGGGGCTCTTGTTGGTGACCACATCCAAAAAGCCCGGCTCCTGGTGCGAAAAGCCGTTGTGGTCCTGCCGCCACACCGTCGAGGAAAGCAGTATGTTTTCCGAGGAGATGGGCGCGCGCCAGGAAACCTCCGTCTTGCTGGCATCGAGCCACTTGGCATGCTGGTTGAACATCGAATCGATGATATGCGAAAAAGCCTCATACGTATGGAACAGGCCGTGGCGCCCGGTGAGGATATACCCTTCCAGCCAGCCTAAAAGGGTATGCTCGCTGAGCATCTCCATAATCATGCCGTCTCGCGACAGCTCGCTCCCGTCGGCGTCGTCCGGTATGATTTCGCCCATCCACACCTTCTTGCTCGCTTTGTATACAGCCTCCAGCCGGTTGGATGCGGTCTCGTCCGGCCCGAGCACCCTGAAGCTGTCGGGGTTTTTCAACAGCGTATCCTTTAAGAACTCCCCCATCGGACGGGTGTTCTCTGCCGCCACGCCGCCTGGCCTGTTCACGGGGACGGCATAGTCCCTGAAATCCGGGAGCCTCAATTGCCGTCTCGTAAGGCCGCTGGTAATGGGATTCGCGCTCATGCGTTTCTGCCCTTTAGGCGGCAGCTCCCTGAGTTCAGGAAGGAGCCGCCCGTTCTCGTCAAAGAGGGTTTCGGGCTTATAGCTTTTCAGCCAGTCCTCCAATATCTTCAAATGCGCGGGATTCTCATGCACGCCCGTGACCGGGACCTGGTGGGACCGCCAGAAGTTTTCCACCTTATGCCCGTTCACCTCCTTTGGCCCCGTCCAGCCCTTGGGCGACCTTAAAACGATCATGGGCCACATCGGACGCGTTACTTCCTCCGCATCGCGGGCCTGCTTTTGCAATGCCCGTATCTCTTTCACCGCTTTTTCCAGCGTTTTTGCCATTTCGCGGTGCATTGCATAGGGGTTGTCCCCTTCGACGAAATAGGGCTTGTATCCATATCCAATGAAAAGGCTTTCCAGTTCCTTTTTGCTTATCCGCGCCAGGATGGTCGGGTTTGCGATCTTATAGCCGTTCAGGTGCAGTATCGGGAGTACCGCCCCGTCCGTTTTGGGGTTCAGGAATTTATTGGAATGCCACGCCGTTGCCAAGGGTCCTGTTTCGGCCTCGCCGTCCCCCACCACGACTGCGACAATAAGGCCGGGATGGTCGAACGCCGCCCCGAAGGCGTGCGAAAGGCTGTATCCCAGTTCCCCGCCCTCATGGATGGAGCCGGGCATTTCGGGGGTGCAGTGGCTGCCTATGCCGCCGGGGAAAGAGAAATGCTTGAACAGCTTGCGCATGCCTTCCTCGTCCTCGGATATTTTGGGGTAGACTTCGGAGTATGTCCCTTCAAGGTATATCGGCGCAAGTACCCCGGGCGCGCCGTGCCCCGGGCCGGCGATAAAAATCATATCTAAATCAAATTTCTTGATGATTCTGTTGAGATGAACGTAAATAAAGGAAAGGCCGGGGCTGGACCCCCAGTGCCCGAGCAGCCTGCTCTTTACATGCTCGGGCTTTAGCGGCTCTTTCAACAGCGGGTTGGCCCTTAAATAAATCATACCGGCTGCAAGATAGTTGCACGCCATCCAGTATGCGTTTATCCTCTCGAGTTCATCGTTTTTCAGTTCCATATGTGTTTCCCCCTTTTATATTGCGGGCGCTTGGTTTTCTGGTGCTGGCAAATAAAAAGCTCTATTGCCCTGCCTATAGTATTGCTTGATTTTTGATGTTTCATGAAACTGTCCGGGTTTGGTTTGATATGGAGACCTCAAATGCTTTAGCGGGAATTTAGGTTCCAATCAGGCAGATTAACAAATTGTGAAAATTTTTCTATTTTGAGCAGGAACATCCGGTTTGCATGTAGAATAATATTGTGGAATAATATGATATTTTAAGTGTGTTTAATTTGCAGGCAATCTGCGCGAAAGCGCAGCTACGCAAAGCCAGGAATCTAAGGCTGCATGCTATGATCGTCCGGTTGCATATTTGCAGCCGGTTTTCTTTTAAATATAAAAAAACGGGAGGTACTTATATGAAGAGAGGTTTCATTTTCTTGCTGTGTTGTTTGATGGTGGTAACGATATTCCCTGCTCTGGCATTTGCTCAGGGTTCAACGGATGCTAAAACGCCCACTGTCAGCGCTGCCCCAATGGAAACGAATGTTGCGACGAATGTCGCCGTAAAAGCATTAGCTGCGCCAACGTCCGTAAAGGCGTCTATCGCTTCGATTACAAGCATAAAAATAAGCTGGGGAGCTGTCAGCGGCGCGACCGGCTACCAGGTATGGCGTTCAACGTCCGAATCCGGTATATATTCAAGAGTGGTTAGCACAGCGGCCACAAGCTTCATGGATACGGGCTTAACCGCAGGCTCGAGTTATTATTATAAAGTCCGTGCCTATACATCATCCGGTGGTACAATTGTTTATAGTGGGTTTTCATCCGTAGTATCCAGAAAGTTGGTGCCCGGGACGCCCATATCCGTAAAAGCATCTATAGCGTCGATAACGAGTATAAAAATAAGCTGGGCGGCTTCCAGCCTTGCAACCGGCTACCAGGTATGGCGTTCAACGTCCGAATCCGGGGCCTACACAAGGGTGGCAAGTACATCGGCCACAAGCTTCACAAACACCGGTCTGACCGCAGGCCAGAGGTATTATTATAAAGTACGCGCCTATGCGGGCGCAGGAGGTGTAACGGCATACAGCGCTTTTTCGTCCGTAGTGTCTGCAAACCTAGTCCTTGGAACGCCGCAATCCGTAAAAGCATCAAGGGCATCGTATGCAGGCGTAAAAATAAGCTGGGGAGCTGTCAGCCTTGCTACCGGTTACCAGGTATACCGTTCGACATCTGAATCCGGTACCTATGCCAGAGTGGCCAGCACAGCGTCTACGAGCTACGTAGACAACGGTGTAACCGCAGGCAACAGATATTATTATAAAGTGCGCGCCTATGCCCCGGCAGGGAGCACAACGGTTTACAGCGCCTTTTCATCAGCGGTATCCGTATTGCTGAGAGTTCCCTCCTATACCGCATCGGCCTCTGATGAAACAGTTACCGAAGCATACTATGTGTCGATCAGCATAACAAATACAGGGGACCGCACTATGAGGATAGGCTATGCGGGTTATCTTGAGGATAACGATTATGATTCTTACGACAGAGACCTGCGGTTAGTCAATAGCAGTACGCATCAGGAAATATCCTATCTGGATATTCCGGCAGGACAACAGGCGAATGTGACCTTTGGGATTATTGACGGGCCTACATGGTACGATGCAAACTCAAAAATATACTATTTGTTTGCGTATGATGGCATAGGGTATATGGCGTACACAAGCAATTACTACGGTACAGATTACGAGCCGCTTTAATTAGCAAATTGTTAAGGCTAAAGGCGGGGATGAATTCCCGCCTTCAGGTTTTAATGACAAACGCCCCGTTTTCGGCAGAAGACGGGGCGTTACCGTTCAAGAGGTGTAAGATCCTAAAGAAGGGAAGGCGGGGAGAAGACGTCGCATGATCGACAAAAGCCGTCTGTCCGGTATCAGGGCGATCTTCTGCATATTCTGCACTGCCGCAGTCAGCAGGCGTTGCTCAGAAACCTTCGGTCACTTGCGCCTTCATAATGACAAAGCGTTCTTTATTTATAGTTTTGGCAAGCAACCATAATATTTTATTGACAAAAAGGAAAAAGGTAATATAATTAAGCATGTTAATAATTTAGTAAATAAAATATTGAGAGGGGTTGGATATGGACCGCGAAAAAATACTGGAGCTTGCCCAGAAAACCGAGCGCGAGATGCATGCAATGAAGCGCTTTAAAATGGGGCATGACCACGCATGGGGCTTAAAACCCAGCGAGCATTTTACTTTAAGGATGCTTTATTCGATAAACGAAGGGAAAAAGGTAATGCCGTCCCAGCTCGCAAAAAAGATGGACCTTACCATGCCGGCGATAACGCATCAGCTCAAGGCGCTGGAAAAACACGGGTATGTTGTGCGGGAGGCGTCGGCATCCGACAGGCGGCGCGTTTATGTTTCCATTTCGAAGGAAGGATATAAGTTGTTTGAGCGCATAAAGGAGCATCGCCAGGAATTTATGCGCGGACTCATAGAGTTTCTGGGAGAGGAAGACAGCCTCAAATTCCTTAGCCTTATTTCAAGAGTGGCCGAGTACTTGAAAAGCAAGGAAGAGAAGGAACGAAAAAAGATGGGTGAAAAGGGGCAATAAAATCAGATGTTAAAGTTAATCAGGTATTTTAAACCGTTTTTGATCCTGATCCTTTCAATTGTAGCGCTTTTATTCATTCAAGCGATATGCGATCTTACGCTGCCCGATTATATGTCACGGATTGTTAATACCGGAATACAGACGAGCGGGATCGAAAATGCGGTTCCACAGGTCATCCGGCAAAGCGAATGGAATAAGGTCATGCTGTTCATGAGCAAGGAAGACAAGGAACTGGCGGCAAATAACTATGTTTTGCTTGATAAGGCAAAACTTTCGACGAGCGAGTATGAAAAGCAGGTGAAGGATTATCCGGCACTGAAGGATACGCCTGTTTATAAGCTGAACACAACCGACTCAAAGATTATCGACGGGCTGAATCCCGGCATGGCTAAGGCGGAGCTTGCGGTCCAGACGATAGAGAAGGCCACGCCTGAGCAACTAATGAAGATGATGCAGGGAATGCAGCCTTCCGGGCAAACGGATAACGGTGCGTCGGGCATGCCCCAGGGTAACATGCCCGCGATAAAAAACGGTTCTGATGTGCTTAAAATGCTCCAGGGATTACCGCAGGAAAAGCTTGATGCAATCCGGGAGCAGATGGATAAGAACTTCGATGTAATGGGTAAAACCACACTTATTGCCGCAGCAACGGGATATGTCAAAGCGGAATACCAGGCCATAGGCATAAACACGGACGCGATACAATCCAATTACATTTTGAACACCGGCGTAGCCATGCTTTTGATTGCGCTGGCCGGTGCGGGCGCATCCATTTTTGTCAGCTACTTGGCTGCCCGCGTTGCAGCGGGCTTCGGGCGCGATGTCAGAAGGAACCTTTTTACAAATGTCATGCGTTTCTCTAACAATGAGGTTAACAAGTTCTCAACGGCATCACTCATTACCAGGACGACAAACGATATTCAGCAGATACAGCTTTTGCTGGTGATGTTTCTCCGCTTTGTTTTCTATGCACCGATACTGGGCGTGGGCGGAAGCATAAAGGCTATCGATCTCGGCGGTACCATGGCATGGATCATAGCGGCTGCGGTCGGTGTTATCCTGGTGTTTATCGGTGTACTGTTTATCGTGGTTATGCCCCGGTTCAAGCTCATGCAGAGGCTTACCGACCGGCTTAATCTGGTGTTGCGGCAGAGCCTGAACGGCATGCCGGTAATACGGGCATTCAACAGGCAGCGAACCGAAGAGGAAAAATTCGATGTGGAAAATACGCACTTTTTGAAAACAGGTTTGTTCGTGAACAGGACAATGTCGTTGATGATGCCGGTATTGATGATCGTTATGAACGGTGTTATGCTGCTCATCGTCTGGGTCGGTTCGCACGCAGTCAACGACGGGACGCTGCAGGTGGGCAATATGATGGCACTGATGCAATATTCCATGCAGATCATCATGGCCTTCCTGTTCATTGCGATGGTCGCCATTATGATGCCGCGTGCATCTGTGGCTGCGAATCGTATCCATGAGGTGCTCAAGACCAGGGCGTCCATTCATGATCCGAAAGAGCCGCGTGTATTACCGGAGAATGATGCTACAGTTGAGTTCAGAAACGTTACGTTTGCATACCCTGGTGCGGACGAGCCGGTGCTGCGCGATATCTCGTTCACGGCGCGTCCGGGGCAGACAACGGCCTTTATCGGAAGCACAGGTTCAGGGAAATCGACGGTTGTTAGTCTTGTGCCCCGTTTTTACGATGTGACCGAGGGGCAGATATTAATAGGCGGTGTGGATATTCGCGATGTAAGGCAGCATGACCTGCGCGACAAGATCGGATATATGCCCGAAAAGGCCGTGCTGTTCTCGGGCACAATCGGGAGCAACCTGCGCTACGCGGACGAGGACGCCTCCGAGGAAGAACTTAAAAAGGCGAGCGAAATCGCACAGGCGATGGAGTTCATCAATGAAAAACCGGATCGTTTTGACAGCGAAATCGCACAGGGCGGCACGAACGTATCCGGTGGCCAGAAACAGCGGCTGTCCATCGCGCGGGCGGTTCTGAAAAAACCGCAGATATACATCTTTGACGATACTTTTTCGGCACTTGATTTTACGACCGATGCCAGGCTGAGAAAAGCGCTTCGGAACGTAACCCAGAACAGTACGGTGCTTATCGTTGCGCAGAGGATTGGTACGATCATGAACGCTGAACAGATCATCGTGCTCGAGGAAGGCAGGATAGCGGGCATCGGAACCCATAAACAACTGCTCAAGACCTGTAACGTATACAGGGAGATCGCGGAATCGCAGTTGTCCAAGGAGGAACTCGAACATGCGTGAACATAACAATAAACAACCGAATCAAAACGGTAAAGGCCAGGGCCCTGCGGGGCCGCCGCCCGCCGTCCCCACGGGAGGAAGCCCCACAGGCGCCGGACCGATGAGCAGAAGGCCGATGCGCGGAGGCCCTATGGGCGGGGGGCCTGGCGGGCACGGAATGGGGCCTGTTGAAAAAGCGAAGGATTTCAAGGGTACGATGAAGAATCTCCTGGCCTATCTGAAACCCTACCGCTTATCGATATTGATCGTGATCATTTTTGCAATCGGAAGCACCGTATTTTCCATAGTAGGACCCAAAATCCTGGGGCAGGCGATTACGACGGCTTACGAGGGCATAATGGGAAAGATCTCGGGCGCGTCGAATGCCGGTATTGATTTCGGCAAAATCGGCGGCATCCTGATGACGCTGGTTGTCCTCTATGCGATCAGCGCACTGTTCATGTATATTCAGGGATATATTATGTCAGGCGTCGCGCAGAAGGTTTCCTACAACATGCGCAGGGCGATCGCCCAGAAAGTTAATGTACTGCCGCTGAAGTATTTTGATAAGGTGACCCATGGCGAGGTGCTTTCGCGCGTGACGAATGACGTCGATACCGTAAACACTACGCTCAGCCAGAGCATGTCACAGGTAATTACCTCTGCGGCCTCCATACTTGGCGTGCTCGTCATGATGTTTTCGATCAGCTTTTTCATGACGCTTGCGGCCCTTGTCGTATTGCCTGTGTCATGGTTTGTTGTGTCCAAAGTCATAAAACGTTCGCAGAAATATTTTAAGGATCAGCAGAAATACCTGGGGCACGTGAACGGCCATGTTGAAGAGATATACGGCGGGCATGTGATCGTAAAGGCGTTCAACGGCGAGGAACGCGCGGTTTCTAAGTTTGACGAGTATAACGGCATGCTGTACAAGTCGGCGTGGCGGTCGCAGTTTTTATCGGGTATGATGATGCCGGTCATGATGTTTATAGGAAATCTGGGCTATGTGGCGATTTCGATTCTGGGTGGTTATCTGGCGATACAAAAAGCCATTTCGGTGGGTGACATCATGGCGTTCATCCAGTATATGCGCTCGTTCACCCAGCCCATCGCGCAGGTGGCCCAGGTCGCAAACATATTGCAGTCCACCGCGGCGGCTGCGGAACGCGTGTTCGAATTCATCAGCGAGGACGAGGAAGTGGAGGACACGAAGGAGCCGGTTAAACCCGAGCATGTTAAAGGCCGTGTGGAGTTTGACCATGTACGCTTCGGCTATTCCCCCGATAATATCATCATCAAGGATTTCTCGGCCGTTATCGAGCCGGGGCAGCGCATCGCCATCGTCGGGCCGACCGGCGCGGGCAAAACGACCATCGTCAAGCTGCTCATGCGCTTCTATGATGTGAACAGCGGCTCGATCAGGGTGGAGGGCCACGATATACGCGAGTACCTGCGCAGTGACCTGAGGGATATGTTCGGCATGGTGCTGCAGGATACGTGGCTGTTCAACGGTACCGTCATGGAAAACATCCGATACGGGCGGCCCGACGCGACCGACGAAGAGGTGATCGCCGCCGCGAAGGCCGCGCACGTCGACCACTTCATCCACACGCTCCCCGGCGGATACAACATGGAGCTCAATGAAGAAACCTCCAACATCTCCGGAGGGCAGAAGCAGCTCATTACCATTGCGCGGGCCATTCTGGCCAACCCGCAGATGCTGATACTCGACGAAGCGACGAGTTCGGTGGATATCCGCACGGAAGTCTACATCCAGCGTGCCATGGAAAGACTCATGCAGGGCAGGACCAGCTTCATCATCGCGCACCGGCTTTCAACGATCAAGGATGCCGACCATATCCTGGTAATGCGGGACGGCGATATCGTTGAGCAGGGAACGCACGAAACGCTCCTGCAGCAAAACGGGTTTTACGCTTCGCTGTACTACAGCCAGTTTGAGAACCCGGTTGCATCCTGACCTGAAAAGTTATCAGATAATTCGCCCCGCCAGCCGAAAAGACTGGCGGGGCGATTTTTTAACTCCATCATTTAATCCCTGGAAAGAATGTGTATGTTTAGCATAGGCAAAACGCCGCGGGAAGCCCGATCCCCAAAGTCGTAATTTACGGCAATGACCGCACTAAATAAGCCGCAAATCACGACTTATTCGGTATGTCCTAATTTAACCTTTGTTAGGAGAGGAAAAGTGTGTTAGAATATAGTAATACAGTGTCAAATGGCCAGGAATGGAGTATGTTAGCGGTTTTGAGGGATGAAGCATGAAGTATATTTTGGTTGTGGGCGATGGCATGGCTGATGAGCCGCTTGCTGTTCTCAATGATTGTACACCGTTGCAAGCTGCAAATACTCCGCATGCCGACCGGATCGCAAGCGCCGGGGAACTTGGGACCGTGCTTACCGTTCCCAAGAATGTGACACCGGGAACCGACACCGCGTTCGTGGGCATCATGGGCTATGATGTTACATCACAGTACACGGGGCGTTCTCCATTGGAGGCCGCCGCCATGGGCATAGACCTGCCTGACGGGCATACGGCTTTCAGGTGCAATCTGGTGTCTTTGACCCCGGGAGTTAAGCTGGGCGACGCTTATATGCTCTCGCATTCGGGCGGGCAGATCAGCGGTGATGACGGGTACGAGATCATGACCTGGCTGAAGAACCATCCGCGGTTTGAAGAACGCATGCAGGAAATGGACATGGAGTTGCATGTGGGTTCGAGTTACCGGCATATTGTAACGATGGGTAAAGAATACTGGGAATCGGCGCGCGAACACAATCTGAAAGTAACGCCGCCGCACGAGATACTTGGCGAACCGGTACGCGAACACCTTCCGGTAGGGACGATGGCATATGCCTTACTGGACGTAACAAAGCTTTCGTATGAATTACTGCCGACACACCCCTTCAACAGAAAAAAACAAAAAAGCGGCGGATTGCAGGCTAACGCCGTATGGCTCTGGGGACAGGGCTCACGGCCGCATTTTATGCCGTGGATAGAAAAGTTCGGTATCCGGGGCAGCGTGATATCCGCCGTCCCGTTGGTCAATGGCATCGGTTTGCTGTGCGGGCTGAAAAGCATTGCGGTGGAAGGGGCGACCGGCGAACTCGATACCAATTATGACGGCAAGGCGGACGCTGCGGTGGAAGCGCTTAAAAAAGGCGACGATTTTGTGCTGGTACACGTCGAAGCGCCGGATGAGTGTGCGCATAACAACGACCTTGCCGGGAAGATCGAAGCTATCTCGCGCCTGGATGCGATGCTGGGCCGTATACTGAAAGGACTGGACGCGATGGGCGAGGACTACCGGCTGCTTTTTGTAAGCGATCATTATACCACGATACGTACCCGCGCGCATGCATCCGGCGCGGTGCCCTATGTCCTGTACGACAGCAGGAAGGACGCGGGCGCAAAGCGCACATACGACGAGAAATGCGCCGGCAGCACAGGGGTATATCTGCGCTTTGGCATGCAGCTTATGCCAAGGCTTTTGGAAAAGGAATAAACTTTTATCCGGTGGCGCACTTTTAAATTCAGCGATTGATCGACATACTGCAAAGAAGGTGAGGCCCTGATGGAGAAGATATCGCCGTCATTGGAAAACTATCTGGAGACGGTTCTGGTGCTTGAGCAGGACGATGCGACTGTCCGCCTGACGGATATCGCTAATAAGCTCGGGGTGAGCAAGGCAAGCGCCAACCGCGCACAGGGGCTTTTGAAGAAAGCAGGGCTTATTGAACAGGAACGCTATGGTACGATTTCCCTGACCGCAAAAGGGCGAAATGCGGCAAACGACGTGTATGAACGGCACCGGGTCATTAAGAAATTCCTGATTACCGTATTGGGCATCAATGAAGAAACGGCCGAACGCGATGCCTGCCGGATGGAGCACGTGGTCAGCAGGGAAACCATGTCCAGGCTGGTACAATATATGGGCGACCGGTGCAGCCAGTAAGCATGAAAGATACTTCCCGTTGCCTGATCCAGCAGGCAGCGGGTTTTTTTGAGTGTATTTGGCTTTAGGAGAAAACCTGAGTGATTATTGATACGCATGTGCATTGCTTTCCCGATAAAATCGCCGGACGTGCGATGGCGGCGCTTCTGTCCGCGGCTCCGGCCGTTACTGCCTATACCGACGGAAC